>DATDMO010000369.1:0-6686 GCA_036518755.1 Candidatus Acidiferrales bacterium
AAAGAGGGCTTTTCGAATATTCGCGTCGGCATGTTTCTCGAGGTAGCGACGACCATTGGCGCGATGTGCGGCGCGTATCTGACTACGCGCATACCGACGGCGGCCATCGCCATCATCTTCGGAGCCGTCCTGCTGTATTCCGCCTGGATTTCCGTGAAGCCGGAGGGCGACGCCCCCATCCCTGACCAACCCGGACCCGTCGCGCGGGTGCTGAGGCTGGACGGCAGCTATCCCACGCCCGAAGGCACGGTCGCGTATCACGTAACCGGAGTGCCGCTCGGATTTTCATTGATGTATGTGGCGGGAGTTCTTTCGGGGCTGCTGGGAATCGGGTCCGGAGCGGTGAAAGTGCTGGCCATGGATCGCGCGATGAAAATTCCGTTCAAGGTTTCAACCACCACGAGCAATTTCATGATTGGCGTGACGGCGGCGGCCAGCGCGGGGATTTATTTGCGCCGGGGATACATCGATCCAGGGCTGGCCATGCCGGTGATGCTTGGTGTGTTGCTCGGGGCGCTCGTCGGTGCCCGGATTTTGCCGGAGGCGAAAGTAAAAACGCTGCGGATCGTGTTTGCCGTGGCGATTGCGGCCGTGGCGATCGAAATGATTGTGAAAGGCGTCCGCGGAAATTTGTAGCGGCGTTTCGAGCAAACATCACTGTGTGGCATGCGATTTTCACGAGGAAAAGATGACTGAAGTTCATGGCTTGAGCGAGAAAAGACTTGAGGAGCTGATTGGGTTGCTGCTGCGCACGGGAGTGGCGCTGGCGGCGACTGTGGTGCTCGCTGGCGGCATTTTCTATTTGACCAAGTATGGAGGCCTGAAGCCCGACTACAGGATTTTTCGCGGAGAACCGAGCGACCTGCGATCCATTGGAGGAGTTGTTGGGGACGCGGCTTCGCTGCACTCGCGAGGAATCATTCAGCTTGGGCTGCTGCTGCTGATCGCAACGCCGATCGCGCGCGTGGCATTTTCAGTGGCGGGTTTCGCATCCGAGCGCGATTGGCTTTACGTGGTAATTACCCTGGTAGTGCTTGCCGTGCTGATTTACAGTCTATCGAGCAGTTGAGGAAACGTTTCGGCCAAGGCGGCGAAAGGACCAGATGAACCGTTCATTCGAGGATTTCGGAGCGCTCGTATCCATCGGCATTCTGATCGTTCTGGTATCGAGCGTGCCGACAGGAGCACAAGCGCCTCCTGGACCCATTCGCCTGGAAGTGGACGCATCGCACGTGCCACAGAAGATTCTGCACAGCCACGAGCAGATCCCGGTGCGGCCCGGACCCCTGGTCCTTTATTACGCGAAGTGGATTCCTGGCGAGCACATGCCCGATGGCCCGATTGACAACCTGGCGGGTTTGAAATTCACGGCCAACGGCAAAACGATTCCCTGGCGGCGCGATCTGGTCGACATGTTCGCGTTTCACCTCGATCTTCCAGCCGGAGTTGAGTCGTTGGATGCGGATTTCGACTTCTTGCTATCGGCGCCGGCAGCGGGATACTCGTCGGGTGCATCCGCGACGGCGTATCTCGACGTACTCAGCTGGAATCAGGTCCTGCTTTATCCGCAGGGCTACGCGGCGGACCAACTGACCTTTGTGCCGAGCCTGCGAATTCCGGATGAATGGAAATTCGGGACGGCTTTGCCTGACCCAAAACAAAAAGGCGACACGATCGATTTCGCGCCCGTCTCGCTGAACACCCTGGTGGATTCGCCGGTGCTGACCGGGCGGTATTTTCGCGCGATTCAGCTTACGCCGGGCGAAACTCCCTCGCATGAAATCGACATCGTATCGGATAACAAAGCGGCGCTGGCAATGACTCCCGAGACCCAGATGCATTTTCACGATCTGGTCGAGCAGGCGGGAGCGCTTTTCGAATCGCGGCACTACCGCGACTATCACTTTCTGCTCACGCTGAGCGATCAAGTGGCGCACTTCGGGCTCGAGCATCACGAATCAAGCGACGACCGCACCGACGAAAACAGTCTGATCGATAGCGACGAGCTGACCTACTTTTCCGATCTTCTGCCGCATGAATTCGTCCATTCATGGAATGGAAAATATCGGCGGCCCGCGGATCTGGTGAGCACGGACTACCAACGGCCCATGCGGGACGATTTGCTTTGGGTCTACGAAGGGCTGACCGAGTATCTGGGCGAAGTGCTAACGACGCGCAGTGGGCTTTGGAGCGAGGAGCAGGGACGCGAGGAGCTGGCGCGCCTCGCGTCTGTATTCTCGAAGAGTCCGGGGCGGGATTGGCGGCCGCTGCAGGATACGGCGGATTCAGCCGTATTCCTCTACGGCGCTGATGAGGAGTGGGCGAACTGGCGTCGCAGCACGGATTTTTACGAAGAAGGTGAGCTGCTGTGGCTCGATGTCGACACCACTCTGCGGCGCCTGACGAAAGACAAAAAGTCCCTTGACGACTTCTGCCGCGCTTTTCATGGGGGACCGGGCGGAAAGCCGGAGCTGAAAACCTACGCCTTCGACGACATTGTGGCCGCGCTGAACAACGTGGCCCCTTACGACTGGAGGAGTTTCCTGCGTACGCGACTCGATTCCACGGCGCCTCCGACGCCGATCGAGGCCATCGAAAACAGCGGATGGAAACTGGTGTACAACGACAATCCCAATGAAATCGAGCGCGTCCGCGAAAAGGTGCGAAAGACAATAGACCTTATGCAGTCCATCGGACTTTTGCTCGGAGAGAATGGTCGGATATACGATGTGACGTACGACGGACCGTCCTACAAAGCCGGGATGGGACCCGGAATGAAAATCACCGCAGTGAATGGGAGTGTGTATTCGCCGGCCGTTTTGAAAGAAGCCATTGACGCCGCGAAAGCTACGACGACGCCGGTCCGGCTGATCGCCACCAACGGGACCGAGGTGCGGACGTACTCGGTCGATTACCACGGCGGCATCCGCTATCCGCACTTGGAGCGGGACGAAAACCGGCCGAATTACCTCGGGGAGATTCTCCATCCGTTAGCCCCCTGATGAGAACGGATGCGACGGGCCATGCGTTTCTGGAGATAAGCGATGAAGAAATTCCTTCTAACGCTGGGAGTGGTGCTGATGTTGATCGGCGCCGCGACCTTGATTCAACCTGAAGTCAAGATGCCGTCGAACCAACGCGAAGTGGACGTCGCGGGGCAGAAGCTGATCATAAACACGCAGCGGATCGTCACGGTGCCTGCTGTGCTGAGCGGGCTTGCTATCGTGGCGGGCGCTGGACTGGTTTTCGTCGGCGTTCAGAAAAAGAAGGCAGCCGAAGGCCCGAAACCTACGCAATGAGAATACAAGGGGCGGATAACCCCGCCCCTCATTTGAATAAGCTGCACTTTAGGTTATCCCACCCGGGCGGCTTGCGTTCGGCCCTCGAACCTGACTTCATTCACCTGATTCTTGTTGGTGAGAATTTCGGAAGCGCTCGCCTTTTTTTGCAGCTGGACCCAATGGCACGGGACAGTAGCAATCACTTTGCCGTCCTCCAGCACGTTTAATTGGCTCTGATCTTCCTTCGCTTCAAAAGTGTAGTGCCCAGGCTGAAGTTGGGTGTTTCCAATGGTGGTTGCTTGCGAGACATCGAAACCGGTTGAGTCCTTGTGAGAGGAAGTTGAAGCGGCCCAGGCCGGAGCGGTGAGAACTACAATCGCAACTACAGCGCCGAAAAATTTCGGTTTAAGAAACATTTCGTAAGTGGCCTCCTGAATCAGTTATGAGTTCCCTTTCGCGGCCCGGGATTCCGAACCGTCGGGAAGAGCGCCGTTTGTTCAGCTGGATTTCGGCGCTCACTGTTGTTAGATGCGGATTTCTCGAGTGACGATGAGGGAAAGATCGCCTGAAAAATTACGGCTGCTAGACGACGCGGGTAGCGGCATAGCCGCTTCGAAAAATTCGGATCCTGGTTCAAGCACCGGCGCGGGGCATGCCGCTGCCGCCAAAGCATCGGGATCGCCCAGACGCATTAGGCGGTAAAGAAGCGCGACGGAGAAACCCGACCATACGATGCCGTTGCGTGATACGGGCGTACGTAAGAACCGCAATTGACAGTGTCCGCGATCGGTGACATGGTGGCGCTCTAATTCCTCGGAGGGCTCCGATGCAGCCATCGAGGCGCAACTGTCTATTTGCATTGCTTGCGCTGCTGGTTTTTCCACCGCTGTTCGCCGCGCGAGCGCACGCCGACACTCTGACCATCACGAGTTCGCCGCCGGGCGCGACCGTCGAGATCGACGGCGTGATCGTGGGTACAACTCCATTTCAGATGAAGGTTCCAGGCGGCTACTTCCACAAGACCAGAACTGTCTTCGGCCAGACCCTGCAGCACGAGATGACGCTGCGTATATATAAGGATGGCTACACGGCGCAGGACTTGAGGCTAACGGTAGGTCCTTTCGAGTGGGTCGCAATGGATGGGCGAAGGCAAGGCCATTACTGGCTACTGAAGGCCAGCCATATCGAAGCGACGCTGGAACCCGCCTCGACGGCATTCACGGGCCGGGTAAAAAGGATGGACAGGCGCGCGCACGAGGCGGGAGCCGAGCTGACGACACAGGAAATCGTGGAGAACGCAATTCCCGCAGTGGTGCGGCTGAGCAGTCCGGAAGGATGGGGAACGGGTTTCCTGATAACGGATACCGGCGTGATTGCGACGAACCGGCATGTGGTAGAGGGGCGAAATTCGTTGACGGTCCGCCTGTCAAACGGGACGCAGTTGCTGGGAAAGGTGGTCTACACAAGCCCCGCGGGCGGCCCTGATGCCGCGCTGGTGAAGGTGGAAGGAACCGGTTTTCCCTTTCTGCCGCTGGCGGATAGTTCGGAAGTTCATCCCGGCGAAACGGTGATTACCATCGGAAATCCGGAGCGCGGCATGCCCGATACGGTTACGAAAGGAATCGTGAGCGCGGTGGGCCGAGATCCTCTTGCCGGAAACGGAACCTGGGTGCAAACAGATGCGCCCATCAATCCGGGAAACAGCGGCGGGCCGCTTCTCGATAGCCGCGGTGCGGTGGTGGGAATCAATACTTTGCTGATGCGCGACCCTGAGAATCCAGACACAACCTTGCACGGCATGAGCTTCGCGCAGAGTTCGCACGACTTGCTGGAAATTCTGGAGCGGTTCTATCCACAGGCGAGAGAGGACGTCGGAGCTACGGTGGCTTCAGCTTCAACTTCATCTTCGCCGCACACGGGACATGGCAAGGTGGCGATATCTTGCGACGTGACTGGCGCGGAAATTTATGTTGATGGCAAATTCGTGGGCCAAACTCCATCGACGCTCGAGCTCGCGAGCGGCGCTCACCACGTCGAAGTAAAGTCCGAAGGAAAGCGAGGTTGGGAGCGCGACCTGGAAGTTCTGAAAGACAGCCAGCTCACGCTGCATCCCGTGCTCGGAGGTTCGCGCTAGACCGCTTTCGCAAGCTGCGGGGCTTTCGGGCACGCACGAAGGCGCTGATGAAGTTGCCATCCACTTGCGCGGCGATGGAATGTGCCTCGATGCCTGCCGCTTTCAAAAACTCCCTTGCATCGTCGACGTTATAGATGCGCGTCGCCTCGATCTCGATGGATTCGAAATGCGCCGCGCGAAGCTTTTCGCGGTACTCATTCTCGCTAAGCGCGCCAGCCACGCAGCCGACCCAAAGCTCGATGCTGCGGCGAATTTCCGCCGGCACTTCCCCGCGAACCACCACGTCGGAAATCGCCAGGCGGCCGCCCGGCTTCAGGACTCGAAACGCTTCCTGGAAGACGCGGTCTTTGTCGCCGGAAAGATTGATGACGCAATTCGAAACGATCACATCGACGGAATTTTCAGGCAAAGGAATATTTTCGATTTCCCCCTTCACAAATTCCACGTTGGTCAAGCCGGATTTGCGCTTGTTTTCTTCCGCGAGAGCGAGCATCTCGTCCGTCATGTCGAGGCCGAAGGCTTTTCCTGTCGGGCCGACGCGGCGGGCGGAGAGAAGCACATCAATGCCGCCGCCGGAACCGAGGTCGAGAACCGTTTCGCCCGGCTGTAAGTTCGCAAGCAGGCTCGGGTTACCGCAGCCGAGCGATGCCTGGAGTGCGGCCGCAGGAACCACCGCCGCTTCGGACTCTTGGTAGAGGTCAGAGGTGATGGGATCGCAGCCTGCGATGGCGGACGAAGGGCTGGCGCCGCAGCAGGCTGAGCCTTGGCCCGCGGCCACGCGTTTGGCGGCCTCTCCGTACTTCTCTTTGACGATTTCCCGTATGTTTTCGGTGCTCATCCGTGTCTCCTTTGGTTTCTGGCTCGGCAGAACTGATGCGTCAAACTCGGCACAATTTCCCACCGTTTCAGATGCCTCAGTGCCCTGTTCGGCGCCGTGGGCCAGAATCACGTCCTTGGCCTCGCGGCGCAGGCTGGGAGTCAGCCAACGAAAGAGAAATGTTGAGGCTAAAGCTCCCAGAAGCTGCGCGACGATGAACAGCGGCGCGTCGACGGGCCGAATGCCCGCGAACGTGTTGCTGAGCGACCTCGCAATCGTGACAGCGGGATTGGCGAAGGATGTCGAAGCCGTGAACCAATAGGCCGAGGTGATGTAGAGGCCGACGGCATAGGGCGTTGCCGCGGGCACCTTCGCTGAACAACCGAAGATCGTCAGCAGCAGCCCGAACGCCGCGATGAATTCGGCCAGCGCTTGTCCGAGCCCGACGCGCGCC
>DATDMO010000370.1:0-5481 GCA_036518755.1 Candidatus Acidiferrales bacterium
CCTCGACGACGATGCGGAAGAATTCATTGTAAGTTGGGCGCAAGAATTTTCGCCCGACGCTCCAGTTAAGCTGCGCATTTACCTGGAGCAGTGGCCTGCTGAAGACCCGAAAGAACTGATCAAGACGGCGGTCCACAACCATTTCGCCCACCGCGCCAAGATTAGTGGCCTGGAGTTCAAGCGCCTCCTGAAGCAAGGCCGTACCAGTCTTTTCATCGGCCTGGCATTTCTCTCTGGATGTCTCATCCTCAGCAACGTGCTGCTGAGTCGAGATACGAGCACTTGGGCCGCCGTGCTGCGTGAAAGCCTCACGATCGCTGGTTGGGTTGCCATGTGGCGGCCGATGCAAATCTATCTTTACGATTGGTGGCCCTTGCGGCGTCGCCGCCGAATCTATGTAAAACTCAGTCACATGCCGGTGGAAGTGATCGAAAAGGGAAAAAGCTGAGGATGTTCAAGTAGATGTGTTCTAACAGGAGTTTCACTGGCTAACAGGCGAAATAGACTGGATTGGAAACGCTTGCGGCATCGCGCAATCACTTGCGCCCAATAGCAGTAAGGTTTGCGCTACGCCGGATTGATCGAGAGGTTCGGAAAAGAAATAGCCCTGCGCATATTCACAGCCAAGCGACTGCAACACATTCACCTGTTCAGTCGTCTCCACGCCTTCCGCGATCACTTCGATTCCCAAGTTGCGCCCAAGCCTCAGAATGGTCTTCACGATTTCACGGCTTTCAGTATTACTCGCAATATCCGAAACAAACGAGCGATCGATCTTGAGCACATCCAGCGAAAAGCGACGCAAGTAGCTCAAAGACGAATATCCAGTGCCAAAGTCGTCCATGCACAAGCGCACGCCCAAAGTCTTCAATTCGCCGAAGATTCGAATGGCGCGCTCTTCATCTTCCACGGTCACACTTTCTGTGAGTTCCAATCTCAGGTTAAAAGGCGCTACACCGGATTCATGGAGAATTTGGGCGATTTGCCCTGCCAAATCGGGCTGAACAAATTGCTTGGCGGAGACGTTCACGGCCACGGTAAACGATTGATTGGATGGAACGTGCCTGTTCCAAACGCGCAACTGTCGGCAGGCCTCGCGCAAAACCCAATTCCCCATCCCGAGAATCAGCCCGGTATCTTCCGTCACGGAGATGAATCCGCTCGGCATCACCAGCCCGATTTCCGGCCGCTGCCAGCGCATGAGCGCTTCGAAGCCGGTGATGCGGCCATCGTCCAATGAAACGATTGGCTGGTAATAGGCGCGGAATTCCTCGCGCTCCAAAGCGCGCCGAAGATCCGCCTCCAGCCTGAAACGGCCCACAGCTGCGGCATGCATCACGGGATCGCATACCTCGTATCGCGACTTGCCGAGCGCCTTCGCCCTGTTCATCGCGGTGAAAGCATCGCTCAAGACGTTTTCGGCCGCGCTGCAGCCCGTCGAGCTAAAAGCGATGCCGGTACTCGCTGTGATAAATACTTCTTGTCCGTCGATTACAAAAGGGCACTGAATGTTCCGCTGAATTCGCTCGGCCACGCGGATTCCCTCGTCGGGATCTTGGATGTCATCGAGCAAGATTGTGAACCTGTCGCCTCCCAACCTTGCGATGATGCCGCCGTCCTGCCGATCCAGTATCGGGCCCGCATCCATTGAACGCGGCAGGGCGTCTGCTTGGCAAATCGATCGGGCCAAGCGTTCCGCAACCTGCGTGAGCAGCCAATCGCCCGCGGCGTCGCCGAGACTGTCGTTCACCACTTTGAAATTGTCAATATCCACGAACAACACCGCGAATTTATAGTCCGCGTACCGCTTTCCACGGCCGACAGAGAGAGATAAGCGGTCCAGAAAGAATGGTCGGTTGGGCAGTTGCGTCAGAGGGTCGTGAAGAGCATCGTGAATGATTGTGTCTTCTAACTTAAGAATCCGCTCACCGGCACGCAATCGCGCTTTGAGCTCCCGTGGATTGCAGGGCTTGTTGAGACAGTCGTCGGCTCCCGCCGCCAGAACAGAGAGAACGTCCTCTTTGGACCCTTTCGAAGTAAGAAAAATTATGTAGACGTAAGGGTGTTTCGTGCAACTGCGGATCTCGCGGCAAACACTCAGCCCATCAAGCTCCGCCATGAACCGACCCAAAAGCACAAGCCGCGGGCCATCGGCGCTCAAGAGACATTCGAGGGCGGCGCGCCCGTCAGTTGCTTCGAGTACATCGTAGCCAGCCCGAAGCAAAGTTCTTTTCAGCAGTTGACGCACGTACGCGTCATCCTCTGCGACGAGGATTCTCATGGCGCCACTCCCGGAGCCACGTTTGTGCAATCTAAGAACCACAACATTCCTCAAAACATTTGAAAGCGTTCATTTCAACGCGGGTCGACTTCCCTGTTCCATTAGCGAGGAAAACGGTGAGGCAAACTCATACTCGAACGAGTCGCGACAGGAGCAGTCCAACCACGCCTCTGTTGCCATCCGAACAAGTCGATTCCCGCACGCGGATGCTCCAGTTTCAGAGTGGGAATGGGCGGCTCTCTACGCCGCTTCGTCATCTACGTAAATCGTTCGCCTTGAATCACTTCGTACCACAGCACCTGTGGTCACCACCGTGCCTGAAAGAAACGCGGCCGACGCGTTTCCAGCGAGGACTCTCAGACTTCGTCCCTCGCAGTCAGCCCGACGTAGGCGCTGCCCATGAACGGAACAGGAGAAAATCGGGATCTCGCTCTTCGAAGTGCGCCGCCGCACGACCGAAATAAGCCGGTCCACATCCTATTGGTTCACAGCGGGTCGCTCGAAGTTCAGCGTTGCCTGCGGGAACTCGATCACGCGCATTCGAGAATCATGGCCGATCTCGTTTCAACTCCGAATCAGTTTGCGGAGCGCCTCTCTTCAAAATCCTACGACGCGGTTCTGGCCGAATATCCCCTGCCTAACTGGCAAGGCGCCGCGGCGCTGGAGATGCTGCGCCAAAAAGGCACACAAGCTCCACTAATCTTTCTTGCGGATGCAATACCACACGAAACCGTGACGGAGCTCCTCTCGAACGGAGCGGCGGACTGTATCGAGATGCGGCACATTGGCCACCTGCCCGTCGTCCTTCGCCGGGTGCTTCACGCAAACAACCTGCGCGAAGAGCGCGATCATGCTGAGCGAAAACTGCGGCGCTCGGAAGCCAACTACCGCGCGCTGGTCGGAAATCTTGTATACGGAATGTGCCGCTGCAACACGCAAGGCGCCCTTCTCAATGTGAATCTGACTCTTCTCACCATGCTTGGCTACGCCTCAAAGGAGGAGTTGCTCGGAGTCAGGCTCCTCGACGAAATCATTAGCAATCGTCAGAAGCGACTGCAATTACTGAGACGCGCAGACGAGGAAACAAACGCCGCTCCTCTAGAAGTCGACTGGAAACAGAAAAACGGAGCGCCGCTCAAAGTCCGGCTCAGCGGCAGGGAGGCAGAAGACGAGCACGGCCAAATGGATGGCTATGAAATCATCGTCGAGGATATTACCAAACAGCGCGAGATGGAGGATCACCTGCGCCAGTTGGCTGCCAAAGATGGTCTGACCGGTCTGGCGAACTACCGAACCCTCGTGGAAGTCCTGGACAGTGAAATGCGACGATCCCAGCGCACGGGACGAGAATTTGCTGTGGTGTTGTTTGACTTGGATGGCCTAAAGCGCATCAACGACCGCTACGGCCATTTAACCGGCAATGAGGCGCTCTGCCGGTTGGCCGATACCTTAAGCATTTGTTGCCGGGATATTGACACCGCAGCGCGCTTCGGAGGAGACGAATTTGCACTCGTTCTGCCCGAAACAGACGCGCAATCTGCCAGCCTGGTGGCCCAGCGCATCCGCGAAAACATTGCCCTTGATGGAAGCGGGATAAGGCTGTCCGTCAGTACCGGCGCTGCCGCCTATCCGCAAGATGGTCAAAGCATCGGCGAACTGCTGGGCGCGGCGGACGCCGCTATGTACGCGATGAAAGATCGTCGACACAATTCCACTGCAAAGATCGCCATAAATGGGCACGGATAGTCTTAGCGATGAAAATAACGCGATCGGAGAAAGACTTTTTCGACCCGAGACACTTTCTTGCCACCGAGGGAGCGGGAAGGCAGCTCCGCGAGTTTCGGAGAGGCGGGCGCATTTTCTCGCAAGGCGAACCAGCGGAAAGTCTGATGTACATTCAGAAGGGCGGCGTGAAATTCCACGTTGTGAATAGTGCCGGCAAAGAAGCCGTGGTCGCGATATATGGTCCGGGCGATTTTGTCGGCGTGGGCTGTATGGGGGGCCAGCCGGTCCGGATGGGCACGGCGACCGCGATGACGCCGGCCACCGTTCTCGCGATCGGCAAAAAGGAGATGTTGCGCGCGCTCCACAATGAGCCGCGTCTATCCGATCACTTCATCGAATATATGATCGGGCGCAATGCTCGGATGGAGGCGAACTTGGTCGATCAACTCTTCAATCCATGCGAGAAACGCCTCGCCAGAACTCTTCTGTTGCTCGCGGGTTCTGGAACGGAATATCCGCAGACTGATTCCGTCCTGCCGAAAGTTTCTCAAAAAACCTTGGCGGCGATGATTGGGACCACGCGTTCGCGGGTCAATTTCTTTATGAACAAATTCAGGCGGCTCGGTTTCATTGAATGCAACGGCAAGATCAAAATTAACAAAACGTTGCTGGCAATTACGCTGCGCGAGCATGGTAGCCGGCGCTTCCCGGGCGAGACGCCTCTTCACCGAAGACACTCGCAGAATTTCAGGAGGCAGCCCGCCAATGCGATGTCGGCAGCCGGCTCGGCGGAAGCGTCTAATCAGCTAGCATTACGACGATGAGGATCAAGAGCAACAGACCCAAACCGCCGCTCGGATAGTATCCCCAGTGCGCGCTGTACGGCCAAGCAGGAAGCGCACCCAAGACGAGCAGGATCAAAATGATAAGTAGAATTAGCCTCACGTGACTCCCCCCGGCCGGCCTGCCCTTAGCGGCGGCCGTTTGCGGCAAGCCGGACCGAACCGTTAGATTCGGCAGCCGGGCGTCAAGTCACATGGGGCGCACGAGGTGCCTGGCTCGACTAGACTTCGTCGCTGCGTTCTTCTGGAGGGATATCGTCTTCGAGGCGGCCGTGCGTGCGAACTGGGCCCTCGTCGGCATCCGGAGCGTTCTCCACGCCGTTGATCACATCAGCCTCGAACGCTTGCCCTTCTTCAACGAGCTCTTCCACGCTCTCGGCGCCCGCATCCTCTTCACGCGAGAGCCCTTGCAGGTCGCCAGCCTGCCCGCCGGCTTCATCGCCCATCCCGCGCTGCGGCGGGCGAAGCGCTCTGCTGAACCTGCTCGACCCTAGCGATGATCGTTCGCTGCCTGACGAAATCTCGCGCGGTGCGATCCGCGTCACCCGCGTGGTTCTTCTGCTGAAAACGACCTTCTTCTTCGCCGCTTTCGGCTTCTTGGCCGCCTTCTTTTTTCCAGACGCCTTCCTGCTG
>DATDMO010000371.1:0-5700 GCA_036518755.1 Candidatus Acidiferrales bacterium
TCCGTTTGAGGTGCTGGCCGTCGAAGTGGATGAGACGCGACGAGCCGGAGAGCTGCGCGGCGATTACGTGCGGCGACTGGCGCTTGAAAAGGCGCGCGGGGCAGCAGCGGGCGCTAATACGGACGATGGCGATTGCCTATTCGTGGGGGCGGATACCGTGGTGGTTGCTGGAGACGAAATTCTGGGCAAACCGCGATCGGAGGAGGATTCGCGGCGAATGCTTCGGAAGCTCGGCGGGAATGTGCATGAAGTCCACACGGGACTGGCCGTGGTGCAGCGGCCGCGGATGCGTGAAGGCGTGGTGGACGAAGTGACGCGCGTGACTTTTGCGCCGCTTTCCGAGGAAGAGATTGGGCGGTACATCGCAACCGGCGAGCCGTTCGATAAGGCCGGCGCATACGGGATACAGGGAATCGGGGGGCGCTACGTGACGCGAATCGAGGGGTGTTACTTCAACGTGATGGGTTTACCCCTCGCGCGGCTTTGGTCGCTGCTGCAGGAATTCGGCTGGAAGGAACCCGCGGCGCGCGAATCGGCTGCAAGAAAATGACGCCGCCATCTGGGCCGCCGCTGGGAGCAAAATCTGTTCAGCTGGTGCTTGAAGTTCACCGCCTCCAAGAGCTTCTGCTAATTCCGGATCCCAACAGCAAGACCAAAACGATTATCGCAAGAACCGCCAAATGCAAGGGGCTGCCGAAAAAATATTGCCAATCCATCGGCGCCCCGCGAAATTAGGCTACTTCTTTTGTTCCACCGGCGCTGAGGGAGGAGCGCTGGCAACCGGCGGATTTGCCGGCTGGCTTGCCTGGGCTGGCGGCTGCTGCGGATCACCGCGCATACCGTCCTTGAACTCGCGAACTCCCTGTCCCAATCCCTTCATCACCTCGGGAATTTTGCGCCCGCCAAAAAGGACGAGAACTACGATCGCAATAATCAACAAATGCATGGGGCTGTCCCACATAGGGTACCTGCCTTTCGCGCCCAAGCTGAACGCGCTTGGACCCCCCGCATGTAACGGTCTATCAAGTTAAGTATAGCACGTCGATGGCTGACAAGCTGTTGGCGGAATGGCGCTATCAGCGCGGGAGAGCTGAAGAGATTTCCTTGGCGATGGCTAGAGCGGCGTCGCGCGGACTAACAGCCTGAGTGATGGGCCTGCCGACTACAAGATAATCTGCTCCAGCCTGGATGGCTTCGGCGGGCGTGGCCACGCGCGCTTGGTCATTCATAGATGCGCTGGATGGGCGCACGCCGGGAACAACGATGAGGAAGTTCGGGCCGCACGCGCGACGGATGGCTTGTGCTTCGTGAGAAGAGGCAACCACTCCATCGAGTTGCGCCTGCTTGGCAAGGCGAGCGAGGGAAAGCGCTCGCGAGGCAGGGGATCCTGAAATCCCGACGCGCCGAAGCGAGGCACTTTCCATGCTGGTCAATATCGTTATGCCCAGGAGCAAGGGAGGATGCCTTTTGGCTGCGACCGCGTCTTTGGCGGCGCGCATCATGGCGAGATCGCCTAGCGTGTGCAGAGTGAGCATGCGGACCTTCGGAAGACCGGCGGCCGCAGCGACTGCGCTTCCGACCGTATTTGGAATATCATGGAATTTCAGGTCGAGGAAGATGCCGGCCCCGAGGCCCGCAAGTCTTTCGATGGCTCGGGGACCTTCGGCGGTGAATAACTGGCTGCCTACCTTGAATAAGCCTACGGTGTCTTGAAGCCGGCGCGCCAAAAGCAACGCCGACCCCAGGCTGTCTAAGTCCAGGGCGACGATTAGTTGCGATGATCCGGAGACCGGCGTGATGGCACCTTCAGCAGCTCAAGGCGAACCTTAGCCAAGCCGCGCCCGTCAAAACCCAAGCTTCGAGCGACTGCGTAGGATACATCAAGCTCGCGGCCTTCGACATAAGGTCCGCGATCATTAATCCGGACGATCTGACTGCGATGATTTTGAGTATTTACGACCCGAACGATGGAACCGAGCGGGAGAGTAGGATGGGCTGCGGTATCGGCGTACATGTCATAGGTTTCGCCGTCGGCGGTCTGCTGACCATCGAAGTCTTCTCCATACCAGCTGGTAGTGCATTCCCAGACCGCCAGCGGTTTCTGGCGGCCATGATAGGAGGCAACGGACTGAGAGGTCTGAGGCACGGTCTGGGAGGCGCTGCTTACGTTTGCGGCGGGCTTCGGATTCGCCGACGGCGTAAGGATCAGGGCACCCAGGCCTAAGAACACGGATTCGAGAACTACAAAAAGCTTCGCTCTCATATCGTGTAACCTCCTTAAAATCAATTAGATTCTAGCAACTGGCTCGTGCTTAAACAATCAGGATCATTCCTCCAATGACCCTTGTAAGTCGCTGATTCTAAGTACCTTCTCCGTAGCGCACCATCTTTCCAGAGCCACTACCAACTGCTCGCAGGCCCTAGGATCTGCGAAATTGGCCGTTCCGACCTCAACAGCGGTGGCCCCGGCGACCATATACTCAATAACATCAGCGGGTTGGTCTATACCGCCAAGCCCTAAGATCGGGATATTTATTACCCGATGGGCGTCATAAACTAGCTTCATAGTTATCGGTTTTATGGCCGCGCCGGACAACCCTCCTGTCGTACTACCGAGGTATGACCGACGGGTATGAGCATTTATTGACACTGCCGGGTAAGTGTTGGCGATGACGACGGCATCCGCGCCCGAAGACTCGGCTGCCTTGGCTGTAAGGCCAATGTTTCCAATAGATGGAGACAGCTTGACCCAAAGGGGCCTGTGGGTCGCCGCCCGGGCCGCTCCGACTACCTCTGCGACCAAAGTTGGGTCAGTACCATACTCGGCTCCGCCGCGCTCCACATTGGGACAGGAGATGTTGAGTTCATAGGCGGCCAAGCCCTCCGCGTCCTCGAGGACTCGGATGACTTCCACGTACTCCCGGATCGTGCGGCCGAAGACATTGGCGACAATCCTAGTTTGATACTTCCGAAGCGCAGGGAGCTTCTCGGCGACGAAGGCCCGTACACCTATGTTTTGCAAGCCGATGGCATTGATCATGCCGCCAGTTGTCTCGTGCATGCGAGGGGCGGGAGCGCCGGCCATGGGCTCGAGGGAGAGTCCCTTCACCACCAGGCCGCCGAGGCGGTTCAGGTCAACGAGTTCCGCGAACTCGATGCCATAAGCGAAGGTGCCGCTGGCGGCAATAATAGGATTCTTGAGGTGAACGGCGCCGATGCTGACTCGGAGATCAATCCCCGAGGGGGTTTCGGAGATGTGTGCCCGCTCGGGCGAATTCATTCGGGGCAGTCTACCACGCCGGTCAATAGCATGGCTGGGCGAGCCTGTGCAAAACTATGTCCGCCCCGGACCGGCCAGGAACCGATCCAGCGGACTGGCAAAACGATGATTCCAGGACCGGGAACTCAAGCGTCTATGCTAGGATGGCACGCAAATGCGCGTGGTGGAAAAGCGGCAACTGCTCTCAGCGGAAGAGATCAACCGGACGCTTCAAAGGCTGGCGCATGAGATTGTCGAAAAGAGCGGCGGCGCAAAGGATCTAGCGCTGGTCGGCATCCGGCGGCGCGGGGTGCCCCTTGCGCAGCGAATGGCGGAACTGATGCGCGGCTTCGCCAGAACGACGGTGCCGGTGGGCACGCTCGATATCACATTGTATCGCGATGACCTTTCGACTATCGGTCCACACCCAGTAGTTCAGTCGACCAACATAGACTTCACAGTGGACGACCGGGATCTGGTGGTTGTGGACGATGTTCTTTACACCGGGCGGACGATCCGCGCGGCAATGAACGGTCTTTTCGACCTAGGCCGGCCGAAACGCATCCGGTTGGGTGTGCTGATCGATCGAGGCCATCGAGAGCTGCCTGTGGAGGCGTCGTTCGTGGGCCGGACGGTGGAAACGAGCGACACAGAAATTGTAGAAGTTCGTCTTCGCGAGGTGGACAGCGAGGAGCGCGTGGTGCTGGTGGACCGGGTTGCAGAATCCGCCGGAGAGCGCGCCGGAGGCAGGGCCTAAAGGGAACCGTGCTCCAGCGATTGTCACATTTGCTCGGAATCGAATCTCTTAGCCGCGAGCAAATTGCTTTTATTCTCGATCAGTCGAAGCCGTTCCAGGAATTCCAGCGCTATCCCCTGAAAAAACTAGCAACATTGCGCGGAAAAACCGTCGCGGTGGCCTTTTTCGAAGCGTCCACGCGCACGCGCATCAGCTTCACCACAGCGGCGGCGCGGCTGGGCGCGGATACGATGGCGCTGCAGGCGGAATCGTCGAGCCTGAAGAAAGGCGAATCACTAATCGATACGGTTCGCACGCTCGAAGCGATGCGGCCTGACGGAATCGTGATCCGGCACGCATCGTCCGGCGCGCCTGAATTCGTTGCGCAACGGCTGGATATTCCGGTGCTGAACGCGGGCGACGGAACGCACGAACATCCGACACAGGCCTTGCTCGACGCACTGACGATTCGCGATCGTAAAGGAAAGCTGGAAGGCCTAAACGTAACGATACTTGGCGACATTCTGCACAGCCGCGTGGCGCGGTCGAATGTCCACTTGCTGAGCAAGTTCGGTGTCCGCATCACGCTGTGCGGACCAGCCATGTGGGTGCCGCGCGAAGTAGAAGAGCTTGCGCCGAATGTGCGGCGTACGCTGCGAATTGAGGAGTCGCTCGAAGGCGCGGACGTGGTGATGGTTTTGCGCGTCCAGACCGAGCGATTGCACGAACCCGCACTGGCGCCGGACGAATACATCGCAGGTTACCAGCTCACGCCGGAGCGTCTAAAACTTGCAAAATCGGAGGCACTCGTAATGCATCCCGGGCCGATGATTCGCGGGCTGGAAATTGATTCGGCGGTCGCCGACGGACCGCAATCATGCGTTCTCGATCAAGTAACTAATGGCTTGGCAGTACGAATGGCTTTGATTTATCACCTGATCGGCAGCGCGCCGGTTGACGCGCCCCATCCCGCCGCGAAGGAACGACAGAATGCTTCTGATTAAAAACGGGCGCGTAATCGATCCGGCGAGCAAGACGGATGCGTCGCTGGATGTGTTGCTCGATGGCGAGCGCATTTCGAAAGTTGGATCAAATATTTCGGCGGAGGGCGCGGAACAATTCGATGCGAAAGGACTGATTGTCGCGCCGGGGTTTATCGATTTGCACTGCCACTTGCGCGAACCCGGCCAAGAATTATCCGAAACCATCGAGACGGGGACGAAGGCGGCAGCGCGCGGCGGGTTCACGGCGGTGTGCTGCATGCCGAACACGCAGCCAGTGAACGATAATGCGTCGGTGACGCGCGGCATCGTGGAACGAGCGGCAGCGGTGGCATCTGTGCGCGTGTGGCCGATTGGCGCGGCGTCAATGGGCAGCAAGGGAGAAGCGCTGGCCGAAATTGCGGCGATGAAACGCGCGGGGATCGTCGCGGTGAGCGACGACGGCAAGCCGATTGCGTCAGCGCGTTTGATGCGGCAGGTAATGGATTACTGCGACTCGCTCAATTTGCCGGTGATCGATCACTGCGAAGATGCGTCGCTTTTTGCCGGCGGGGTGATGCGGGAAGGTCCTCACTCAATCCGCTTGGGACTGAAAGGCATCCCGTCACAATCGGAATCGATTTGCGCTGGACGCGATGTCGAGATGGCCACGCTGACCGGCGCACGTCTGCACATCGCGCACATGTCCACGCGGGCGTCACTCG
>DATDMO010000372.1:0-5343 GCA_036518755.1 Candidatus Acidiferrales bacterium
GACTCGGATCAGTGCGGTCCTTGTGGAAGGAGAGCGCGCTATGCTCGCCTACTTTCTCGACTCCAAAGCTCTGCGTTGTGTGATGCAGGTAAATCACGGCCCCACGCCCTTCCACAGCAATCGTCTGTAACGCGCTCGCCAGCGTTTTGCCGCAATCGCATGCGGTGGCACCGAACACATCGCCCATCACGCAATGGGAATGCATGCGCACCAGCACCGGTTCGCTGCCGCTGATGTCTCCGCGAATGAGCGCAAGGTGCGATTCGCCGCCATCCACCTCGCTTTCGTAGGCGATCATGCGGAACTCCCCGAACCGGGTGGGCACGACCGACTCACCGACGCGCTGCACGTAGCGCTCATGCTGCATGCGGTAGCGAATGAGTTCGGCGACCGTGAGCATCTTGAGATGATGTTGCGCGCAGAACCTCACCAGGTCGGGAACGCGCGACATCGTGCCATCTTCGTTCATGATTTCGCAGATCACGCCGGCAGGCACCATGCCGGCCAAGCGAGCCAGATCCACGGATGCTTCGGTTTGGCCGGCGCGCACCAGCACCCCGCCGTGGCGGGCGCGCAGCGGGAACACGTGTCCGGGGCGAGCAAGATCAGCGGGACGGGCGGCAGGATCGATGGCGACGTGAATGGTACGAGCGCGGTCGTACGCGGAGATTCCGGTGGTCACCCCGTTGCGGGCGTCAATGGCTTCGCAGAACGCGGTGCCGAATTGCGAGGTGTTTTCCGTGGTCATGGGGCCGATACGCAAGTGGTCGAGGCGTTCCTCGGTGAGGGCCAGGCAGACGAGTCCGCGCCCGTACTTGGCCATGAAGTTAATCGCTTCCGGCGTAATCTTCTCGGCGGCGAGGGTAAGGTCGCCCTCATTTTCGCGATCTTCGTCATCCACCACGACCACCATGCGCCCGGCGCGAATTTCGTCGAGGGCAGTGGGAACGTCGGTGAATGGTGATGCGGGGGTCATTGGTGGAATTCTACAAGGAGGGACGGGGGAAGAGCTATCAGCTGTCGGCTGTGGCTCTCGGGGTGAGGACAGCGTATCCGGCAATCCGGAAGGAGATTCATCCGGCCACGGCACGTTCGGCGCCACGGAAGAGGCGGCGCATGGCGCGGATGACCAGGCGAATCATGAATGCGATGCCGAGGAGAAAGACTACTACGATTGCCCCGGCAAGCATCGGATGCCGGGTCGCGAACCAAGTGAGACCGATGGCAACGACGTCTTCACTGACGCTGAGCGCCATGTTGGAGAAGGGCTCCGGCGAGGGTGTTACAGCAGCACGGGCAGCGGTTTTTCCGCCATGAGCGGCCAGGGCAATGGCGCCTCCGGCGGCAGCGCTGAGGGCCTGCGCCACCGGCGGAAGATTGGCGGCGGCGCCGTATGCGAGCAAGGCGGCGACGGGAACACGAACAAATGTGTGCAGGGCGTTCCAGATCAAATCGAAGGCGGGAATTTTGTCGGCGAAGAACTCAATCACGAACATCACGCCGCAAATCACAATGACGGGCCAGCTTTCGACCAGATGCAGCGACGGCGGCAGAGCCAGGACCTGGGCACGGGCGAGCAGGCCCAGCGTCGCGATCGTGGCATACACGTTCAGGCCGGCGGCAAAGCTGGTGGCCGCGATCAGCGCGGCGAGTTGGTCATAAGAAATAGGCATCGCGGTGCGCGATTGTTTGGATGACCGGACTAGCCCGGGCGGCTATTGCCAACCCTCAAGTTGCCACTCGGCGATGCGAAATCGGAAAGGAAAAAGGCCGCCGTTAGGGCGGCCCAGATCCGGTCCGTCCAACCCGTTAGAGGGTGGACTCGATTTCGAAACCCCAAGCTTCCAGGAGGGGCTCGGGAATGTACTTGGAGTTCTTATTCCGGCGCGCCCACTCGCGCAGACGGGTGGAGCGCAGGTACTGATCGGGGGAGAGTTTGAACTCGCGCACGACCTGCTCGAACTCGGTGACGGTCGGGGTAATCGGCCCGATCGGCTCGGGCTTGCCCCAGTTCGGATTTCCACGTCGCTTCGCCATGATGAGATCTGACCTGCCTTAAGAAGGTTATTTATGTCCTAGATTTTTAAGGGCCAATTGATTGGATTCCAAATTCCGGCCGAAGGATTCACTTGAAACGCGCCGGGTTGCCCCACGGCTTACCGCTACGGCACGTTCCAAAACTGCTGCCAAAACCGACGATTCTAAGCACTTTTCCCGGCGGCGGCAAGTAAAAAGTCGCCAGTTTTAGGATTATTTGACGAAAGGCAATAGAATCAGCCACTTACATCATACGATCATGCGCCGGCAGGATCAGGCAACTGAATGAAAACAAGACAGTTGCGCTCCAGGCACCGATTGAGCTTTGAAACCCGGATTTGTGCCGGGTTACCCCTTTGAAAGTCCAGTGGAGGTTTCTACCAAGTTCAGCACCAAGATCGAGGATCCGTGTCCGGGGCCGGACTTGACCGGCACGAGCCGTTCGGCTCTCGGGACTCTAAGTCCAACCCATTCTTTTTCCAAGTTGTGCGTTTCGCGTGTTTACAAGGAGTTGCGCACTGCGCAAGTAACAAAATAGAAGCAAATCTCGGTGTTAGGAATCTATTGAGGTCCGTGGCGCGCCGGTTCGTCTGCCGTATGCTCGCCCTCTAAGGAAGGTTCTTGTGGCATACGACAAAAAAAACATCGCTGAACTTGAAGAAATAGCAACAAACCTCCACGCTCAGATCGCTCTCCACCCCGAAAGCAAGTCGTCACGTCTACAACTGAAGGAGTGCGAGAGGTGGATCGAAATGCGCCGGACCCGGCTTGGCGTGACGCTCCGTGCGCTGTTCTGAGGCACTTGCCAGTGCTTCAGAACGTGACGCTTTGCCGTTTTCGCCCTTCCCGCCCGTGCTCCGACCTGCCCGCCGCTCTTTCTCCGTCAGCATTCTCCATCAGCGTCCGCGAAATTGCCGTCGCGTTCGGAGTGCGAAAAATAAATATCCAATGGGAAACAAGGTAAGACCAAGAGCAGCATTGACGAAATCAAGATAATGACCAACCCTGTTCTCAAGTCCCCACTGCATGGCAGAAAACAGGTGAAGCGCCTCGGAGACGTGAGTAAGAACCACAAGGACCAGACACCCTGAGCCGAGTAACTGAAGCAAAGAGCACGCAGTCTTTCCTCTAAGAAACAAAACCAACGCACCGGCAAACAACATGCAGGCTGGCACCAGCGCGGCTAGTGGCTTAAGTATCGTGACATTCATGGCGTGCCATCCGTGCCCCTGGAATTCATTCTAGTCACCGGCTTCGTGGTAAGCGAGTCTGCGCGGCTGCAGTTCCGGCACAGCATGGCGATACTATTTCACCGCAGTTTGAATGCTTGCCCCGAATGGAGGGAAAGGGCCGCTTGCGCCCGGATTTTATTGCGTCGAACCTATATTTCTTCGAGGCGAAGTTCACCCTATTAGAACTGAGGAGGGTCGCTGGACCGCGTTCTGGCTACTCCTTCGCGGGAAGGCGGTGAAAAGGGCTCTAGAGTCTCGGCGCCGCCACCCCTTAGCGGGGGCGGTGAAAAGGGCTCTAGAGTCTCGGCGCCGCCACCGTTTAACCTCACCGTCTTCCACACCATTGGGAACGGAATCAAAAGGCCGCTTGCACTGTTCACATTGAATCGGTTTCTGTTTCCCCCCTGTCGCTTTGGCTACGGTAGGCGAGGTAGCCGTTCTGGTTACTTCACCCGGGCAATTGTCAAACGCAAACGGGCAGTCCAATCTGGGGCAGCGCTTCTGCCTTCACTGCCCTGTTGGGGTGACAAAAACTGTTGGTGACTTATGCTGCGGCTGTTGGGTGTTATTTTCCTTGGAATCGTTTGCCTCTCCGCGGGCCCTTGGGGCTTGCTAGTCGGCGCGATTCTGATCCTGCTCGGCCATTTCAACGAAACGGTTCGGGTTAGAAAAGTCGGGAGCGCTAGCGAAGGTTGCCTGAGCGCAGTTCCTCTGTGCAATGCTGTGTATTGCGCAAATTGTGAAGTCATTACCAACAGCCCTCACGATTCGTGCAGTGTCTGTGGCAGTCACTCTGTGGTCGGGGTTTCCAGGATGCTGACACGTCGCGGGTGGAGGCACGCCGGGGCGAAGACACCTGCGAAGGCGGCCAAATACAAGCTGAACCTTATCGCCGAAGTACGTGAAATTCCGGCAGACGGGCTAAATGAGACTGCCGACCTGATAACCCGGCTGGCCGAGGCAGGCGGGGATGTTAGATGCCTTCACGTTAATGTAGAGCCTAATTTCGGCCAAGCTGTTTTGCTCGATAGATTCTCCGAGAAAACGTTCTCCTCTACCGTCCCACTGACGCGGCCCGCTTCCGCATTCTGTCGAACTGCTCGTGCCTTCCCTGAATTTGGCTGTAAGCAGGGTTCTTGATCTTTATCCACGATGGCTCCGCTCCATAGGTGCCCTGCTTCCATTTCGCCACCTGGCCTCAATCGTGTCGCGCCTGTGGCGAGCTACTGCTGCGGAACAATATTCGCGTGACGTGCGACCTCTTGCCAGCGTCCCTGCTGCTTCATCCATATGGCGGTGAATCGGAGTTGCTGAGTTTTGCCGGCAACCGGCATCTTCCCGCCCCATACAACGGTTTCACTGCCCGCCAGGATCACCGTGTCGCCATAAACCCGCGCGTGTTCGATACGACGATCGTATGACGTGATTACGAGGAATCCGGATTGAACCATGCCGAGCACTTCTTGTTTGTTCACCAACTTATTCAAGGGGTTGGTAACCACCAAGTCGTCAGACCAAAGCCGCCCCATCGCTTTCGGATCGTTGCGCAGGAACGCCTGAACCTCGTCGTCACTAGCTTGGCGCACCTGTTGTTCCGCCTGCTCGTCGGCGGATCGCGGAGACATTTGTGCCGCAGTAAACAGCAAGAGCCCGGCGAGCATCATCAACGCCGATATTGGCATGACCCCTCCATCGCTTCGGATTCTACAGGCACTGCAGATGCTGGAGGTCTGGTGCCCGGGGCCGGACTTGAACCGGCACGCCCCTTTCGGAGCTCGGGATTTTAAGTCCCGTGCGTCTGCCAGTTTCGCCACCCGGGCGGGGCCACAAAACGGCCGGACCATGGTCATGATACGGGATGGTGGAGCGATTTCGCACAAGAGTTTCCGGTCGCGCAAGAGGTATGATCAACCGCAGCGATGGCGACCAGCAAAGCCAAATCTTCTCTCGCGCGCGCGTATGACGATCGTTTCTATGGGGCGAAGAATGAGGGCTCGTACGCGTCGGCCAAGCTCATCCTGCCGCTGGTTTTTGCCGTCATCAAGCCGCGCAGCGTGGTGGATGTCGGCTGCGG
>DATDMO010000373.1:0-4269 GCA_036518755.1 Candidatus Acidiferrales bacterium
CAGACGATTCCCCCCATCTTCTCGACCAACCGCGTCGAGATGGTCAGCCCCAAACCCGTGCCGCCATAATGCCTTGTGGTTGAGCTATCCGCCTGTGAAAACGGGTCGAAGATCAGCTTCAGCTTTTCGGCGGGAATCCCAATCCCCGTATCCGAAACCGTGAATTGCAGCAGGCAATCATCCTTCTCCTTGCTTTCCAGCCTGACTTTCAGCGCCACTTCGCCTTCGTGCGTGAACTTAATAGCGTTGCCTAAAAGGTTCACGATCACTTGGCGCAGACGACTGGCATCGCCACGCACCGCCTCCGGAACCTCCGGCGCGATCTCGCACACGAGTTCAAGACCTTTCTCATGGGCTCGGAAAGCCAGAGTCTTGAGCGTTGTTTCCAGCGTGTCGTGCAGGTTGAAACTCAGCGACTCGATGTCGATTTTCCCGGCTTCGATCTTGGAGAAGTCCAGAATATCGTTGATCACCGTTAACAAGGAATCCGCCGACGTTTTCACCGTGGCTAGATACTCGCGCTGCTCTTCATTAAGCTCCGAATCAAGTACCAAGTCTGTCATCCCCATGATCCCGTTCATCGGAGTGCGAATCTCATGGCTCATGTTGGCCAGGAACTCGCTCTTCGCGCGATTGGCCGCTTCGGCATCTTCTTTGGCCCGTTGCAAGTCCGTCTCCGCCTGCTTGCGATCGGTAATATCGATATTTATGCCGATGATCCGGCTGACATTTCCGTTGTCATCGAGGACCACTCCCTCCGCGGCAGCCAGGTGACGGATCGCGCCATCAGGCCGAATGATGCGGAACTCAACCGACGCCCTCCCCTTGGTCTCCATAACTTTTTTAAGAGCGCCCTCGGCCGCCGGCAAATCATCCGGGTAAACCGAGGAACTCCACTGCTTGTAGGGATCTGTCGTATCGAGCGCAAAACCGTAGATTTGGACCATCGTAGCGTCCCAAGTCATCCCGCTGTTCGCCACGTCCCATTCCCACACGCCCAGGGCCGCAACATTGGTTGCCAGTGACAGGCGTTCTGTTAGTAACCGCAGCCTGGATTCGGCCTCTCGACGCTGCGTGATGTCCTGGGCCACGCCAAGGTAGCCTGTAATTTTCCCCGAGGTATCTTGAACGGCGGTGACCACGGTGCTGACGATCAGGCGCGAACCGTCCTTCCGCACATACGTCCACTCTAGCTCCTCATATTCCCCTTCTCGCGCAAGGCCGACGAACACGTCGATGCCCGTGACGGGCCGTCCTAAGTGCTCACTCAAGCTCCGAGCTCGCTCTTCCACTTCGGACGCCAAGTGAAAAACCGCCGGAGTTTCTTTCCCCACCATTTCGCTTGCCGAATAGCCCAGCATTCGTTCCGCGCCCGAGTTGAACACCGTAATAATGCCCTCCAAGTCGACGGAAATAATGGAGGTCAGCTTCGCCGCGTTTATTACGCTCTCAAGCCGGTTGTAAGCCGCGCGAAGGTCGGCCGTCCGCCGCGCGACGCGCTCCTCGATTTCCGCTTCCATTTCACCGAAGCTTTCATGGACGGCTGTTTCGCGATCTTTCGAGCTCATACCTGCCACAGGGCTCGGCCCTTTCCGGCTTCCGCCTCGCATCGGCGCGATTCCATTTGCCGGGGCCCACCGGCACAGCTTTGAAACTCGTGCCGTTTTGGCACACTCGCCCCCGGAACCCGTCCTATCCTGATATCGGCGGCGCACAGGGATTGGTTTATTTCATTCAACCTAGCGTCAGCAATCGGCCAGGCATTTCACCCAATGCGAGAAACGGTTCAATGAGGGCACGTGCGTATGATCGACTTGCAGCGGAGTGATTGAGACGGCGGCGTCGCGAATAGCGGCGTGGTCGGTGTCGGGTTCGATCTCTTCGATGAACTGCTGTTCACTCAGCCAGTAGTAGCGTCGCCCCCGAGGATCGGTGCCGGGTTGGAGCAGATTGCGTGTGATCTTCGAGGATTGCCGCGTGAAGCGTACCTCGCCCGTCCAGTCTTGCGGGACATTCACATTCAGCATCACCCCGGCCGGCAATCCTTCGCGGAGAATCAGAGGCGCAAGCTTCCGCGCGAAGCGGGAGGTGGGCGCAAAATCGAAATCCCTTCCCTTGTACACCACGGAGAGCGCGATCGCCGGCGTCCGATTGATCGCCGCCTCCATCGCCGCGCCGACCGTGCCGGAATAGTAGATATTTTCGCCCAGATTTGCGCCCCGATTGATCCCCGAAAGCACCAAGTCGGGCTTTTCCTTCAAGAGCGTGTGAAACGCGAGAATCATCGCATCGGCGGGCGTGCCCTCTACAGCGTACTCGCGTTCGGCGATCTGATCACAGTAAATCGGCTGCCGCAATGTGAGCGCCTGTGCCGAGGCGCTGCGCTCAGTCGACGGCGCGACAATAGTGATCGTTCCCAGGTCCCGCACGCCCTCGGCGAGCGCGCGCAAGCCCGGCGCGTGGATGCCATCGTCATTCGTAATCAAAATATTTGACATGGAAACTTCCCTGTGGAACAAACGAGCCGCTGCGCACCGCTCACGTCGTGCCGAGGAGAGATGGTCGGGACGACTGGATTTGAACCAGCGACCTCACGCACCCCAAGCGTGCGCGCTACCAGGCTGCGCCACGTCCCGACCGCACAGACAC
Organism: Candidatus Acidiferrales bacterium; assembly: GCA_036518755.1. Taxonomy (GTDB): domain Bacteria; phylum Acidobacteriota; class Terriglobia; order Acidiferrales; family UBA7541; genus Palsa-295. The sequence continues at coordinate 2,650 of DATDMO010000373.1, forward strand.
CACATAGCCCGATTTTACAGAGCCGTTGCGAGCGTATCACTCGCGTTCGAGGAGGGTCAAGATGGCGCGAAGCTCTTCGTGAAGGTCGAGCAGCAACTTCCGGTCCGCGCGCGACGCGGCTGTCGTTTTGGCTGGCCGCTCCGGAGCTTCGTTGACCATAGCACCCGCGGCCGAATGCTCGCCATGATGGGAAGCAGGGCCGCCATTGTGTTCAGCTTGCTCGGCCAAGTGTTTTCGGGCGCCCGCAATCGTAAAGCCTTGCTCGTAAAGCAAGCGTTTGATCTCGAAGACCGTATCGATGTCCTCGCGCCGGTAAAGCCGGTGGCCACTGGGACTTTTTACCGGCTGAAGCGTAGGGAACTCCGATTCCCAGTAGCGCAAGACAAACGTTTTGGTAGCTGTCAGCCGGCTCACCTCACCGATGCGGAAAAGCGGCTTCTCCGGAAGTTCCTGCGTTGCGTGGACCGCACTTGCCATGTCTTTTACGTATCCTAGGCCATTTTTTGCCCGTGTCAACGTATTGCTGCCAAGCAACGGGAAATGCCTGCTCACTGTCTTCCTTCGTTTCGCGCAGGCTAGGAACGTCTCTGCCGGTTCCGGTGCTTCTCTCTGTCGCGCTTTTCTCTGTGGCGCGGCATGCGCCCCTCGCCGTGTTGCCGGTCGTCCCCATCACCCAGGTCTCGCTCCCGCTTTCTAAGACGCTGCGTAAAGCGAATGGGGGTCCCCGTGAAATCGAAAGCCGCGCGGAGGCGATTTTCCAGGAAACGTTGATAGCTGAAGTGCAGCGGCTTGGTTTGATTTGTGAAGAGTACGAAAGTGGGCGGGGCGATGGCGGCCTGCGTCACGTAGTAAATTTTCACCTTGCGGCTGGCGGGTGACGTTCCTCGATCAAGGTCCACGCTCGAAAGCCAGCGATTCAACTCGCCGGTTGAAATTCGCCTCCGCCGCGCTTCGGCCACACGATCAATCGTCGCATAGAGTTTTTCCACCCTCTCGCCCGTAAGCGCGGAAAAAAAAATGATTGGCGCAAAGGAGAGAAACTTGAACTTCTCACGGACGATCGGCTCGTAATCCGCCAGCAGTTTGCCGGGATTCGCACCGTTACTTTTGCCGCTGCGCTTGCCCTCGCGTTCGGCCCTGTCCCTTGCCGCCTCCAGCGCCAGGTCCCATTTGTTCATCGCGATAATCACAGAGCGTCCCGACTGCTCCGCGTAGCTTGCAATCGTTGCGTCGTGCGAGGTAACGCCCACCGACGCATCCACCACGATCACCGCGATGTCGGCGCGCTCCAAATGCCTCCGCGCCATGATCACACTCAACTTTTCTGCAATGAGCTTGGTCTTCCCCTTCCGCCGGATTCCCGCCGTATCGAGAAAGCAGTAGGACTTACCGTGTCGCTCGACCACCGTATCCACGGCGTCTCGCGTCGTCCCCGGTTCGGGCGAAACGATCGACCGCTCGCTGCCGACGAGCCGGTTCAGCAGCGTCGATTTGCCCACATTCGGCCGGCCGACCAGCGCCGCAAAGCCGCTGCGAAACTCACTGGATGCTCGGGTGCTCACTTCTGGTCGGTCCGGTGTGTGCCCTGCGCCTCGATGGCCGCGAGCATGGCTTGGGCCG
>DATDMO010000374.1:0-18409 GCA_036518755.1 Candidatus Acidiferrales bacterium
GCTCACCCGGGGATTTCACCTGGCGCATTGCATCGAGCTGCGGCGCGATGTCTTTAAGTGTCGCATCGGGAATCGCCGCGCGAATCGTGGCGACGGATTCGGTGAGATGCGGATATCCTTCTTCGTGTTCGGGCGGCATCAGAGTGTAAAAGGTTTTGTAAGTCTTCGCGAGATTCGCCAGGTCGCCCTTAAGCTTGTCGAGCGACTCGACCGGTTGAAATCCCGTTTTTTCCGCGACGCCTGGATCATTGGGTCCAAATTTTGGGCCTTCCCAAATTTCCTGGGCCGGATCGCGTGCGGGCAAGTACAAAATCGCAGCGGGCGTCACATAGTCCACAATTCCCGGTTTCGGTGGCCTAGGCAGGATCACGAGGGCCGCGCCGGGCTCGTCGTGGCCCGTAAGGTAGTAGAAGTTCGGCTCTTGAAAGAAGACTGCCACCTCAGAGGCATCCTCGTGACCGGTGTAGCCAAAAATCACAATCGGTCCGTCCACGGTCTGTGCCAAAACAGACCGCCGGGACTGATACTCCTCATTCGGCTGACGGAATCGCGCCTGCGCCGGCGCGCAGAGAAATGCCAGAGCGAGAAGCAGCAGACAACTGCCGAGATAAGAGTGACTTATCCCGCAACGCATGCTGTGTTTCTTCGGCTTCGCGGACGGTACTGCAACTATCATGGCTGTGTTTGCATTCGGCCCGCTCGTTTGCTGTTCATTCTTTAGAGTCTACACTAAAGGATTCGCTGTATTTCATCAGGTACCTCCGAAGGTATACAAAAAGAGGCCCACCCTTAATAGACAGGCGGTGTTTGGCCCTCTTAAGATTGGACTGCGATTGCGGATTCTGATCGTCGACGATTCGGACGCCACACGGCGTATTCTTCGCACCGTTGCGCGGTCGCGCGCCTGGACTGTATGCGGAGAGGCGCAGACCGGCCACTCTGGGGTTGAAAAGTTCCGGGAGCTTCAGCCTGAGGTGGTCCTGCTCGATCTGGCCATGCCGGACATGAACGGGATTGAAGTAGCCAAAGAAATGTCGGCCTTGAATCCCAGCGTACCGCTGATCCTATTTACGATACTGGATATCGACGGGATCGAGCCGAGGGCTCGAGACGCGGGCATCCTTACGGTGGTGCCGAAAACCGATATCTGGCGGTTGATTCGCAGCGTTGAAGATGCAGTCAATCCGAAGCCGGGGAAACTGAGCTAGCGGCGCGCGCGGGGCGAGGAGCGCCGCTACTATTTCAGTATTTTCGCAGGACACCAACCACACGACCTTGTATTTTAACGTCCGCTCCGGAAACCACGATGGGCGCCATTGACGAGTTGGCCGGCTGCAAGCGAATCTTCCCGCCGGCTTCGCGATAGAATCGCTTCACCGTGGCCTCCTCCTCGCCCACCAGCGCTACCACGATCTCGCCCGGGTTGGCCACTTGCGTCTGCTCGACGACGATGTAATCTCCATCGAGGATGTGGTCGTCCTGCATGGATTCGCCCTTCACCTTGAGGACAAAGTTGTTGTGGCCGCGCGTAAAATCGGAGAGCGAAATCGTTTCGCGATCTTCCACCGCTTCCAGCGGCCGTCCGGCGGCGATTCTTCCGGTGAGCGGCAGTTCGACCACGTGGCGGTCGAGAATCTCCTCACGCACCTGCTTGGGAAGCTGCGTCACCTCAATCGAGCGGCTTTGGTTGTAGCCGCGCCGGATGAACCCCTTCTTTTCGAGAGTGGAGAGATGCTTGTGCACGGTGGCGAGGGAAGTAAGCTTCAGAGCGTGCGCAATCTCCTCGAAACTCGGCGAGTAGCCGTTCTTATTGATGAACCCGACGAGGTAATTCAGCACTTCTTTCTGTCTCTTGGTTAATGCCATCGCTCCCCCGCTCGAACAGCGTCCGCGAAAATCAAAACTACAAGAGCCGAACTTCTCCAATCCGCGGGAGTTATCATAGGGCGAACTAAAAGCGAAAGTCAATAGTACGAAAGAACAGGTAGGACGCCTGGACGCCCCAGCCAGCCTGGAACCGACCGCAGCAGACCGCTGGCGTCTTATGCCCTCATTCGGCACGGGGTGATGTATATTGGCCGCGAAATCAGCCTGGACGAGGAGGTCCTCGGGCACGAATGCACGCAGGACCGATCCAGTAGAGGGGGGACCCCGATGGCACGAGAACGCCAAATGAATCTCGCTATAGAACGCCGAGCTTTGCTCAGGAGTTCCGTTTTGGGCGGTGGCGCGATGCTTGCGCAACGCCTCTTCGCGGGATCATTTCCGAATTCGAGCCGTACTGCCGACGTTTTGTCGAGCGAGTCTGGGCGGGTTGTGGCGACAACCGCGGGCAAAGTTCGCGGTACGGCCGCGAATGGGATCAACATTTTCAAAGGCATTCCCTACGGCGCACCAACCGCGGGGAAGAACCGGTTTATGCCTCCCGCCAAACCGGAACCGTGGAGCGGTGTGCGCGACACACTCCACTACGGCGCATCCGCGCCCCAGACGGTTCCCAGTGCGCCCAGCATTTTGGCGGGACTGGAGTTCCTGATATCCGCGGAGAATCCGCGCGATCTGAGCGAGAGCGAGGATTGCCTGGTCCTGAACGTCTGGACCCCGGGCCTAAGCGACGGCCACAAGCGGCCGGTGATGTTTTGGATTCACGGTGGCGGCTTCACTTCCGGTTCCGGCTCCGCTCCTCTGTATGACGGCACGAATCTGGCGCGCCGCGGCGACGTAGTGGTTGTCACCATCAATCACCGGCTAGGCGCATTGGGCTACACATACCTCCGCGATGCGGGCGGCGAAGCGTTCGCCGCTTCGGGCAACGCAGGCATGCTGGATATTATCGCCGCGCTCGAGTGGGTGCGTGACAATATCGCCGGCTTTGGCGGCGATCCCGGCCGCGTGCTGATCTTCGGCGAATCCGGAGGCGGCCAAAAAGTTTCGGCCGTGCTGGCGATGCCAGCCGCCAAAGGACTCTTCCACCGGGCGGTGATTGAGAGCGGTCCCGGCCTCAGGATGGTGGACCGCGCTGAAGCGGCGAGAGTCGGAAGAATGTTTCTCGACGAGCTAGGCGTGAAGCGGGAGCGAATCAAGGACATTCAAGCCGCGCCTCTCGAGCGCGTCATGGCCGCGCAGGGAGAGGTGAATCGCAAATTGGGGCCGATGACGCCTGGACTGATTCAAGGATTCGCGCCCGTGGTGGACGGCGTGTCGCTATTTCATCACCCATTCGATCCGGTGGCCCCGGACGTGTCCGCCGAGATTCCGCTGATGATCGGCCACAATCACACGGAGATGACGCTCTTCGCGGGCGCCGATCCAGGCATTTTTTCGTTGGATGAAGCCGACTTGCAGCAGCGCCTCAAGCCGCTTTTGAAAGACAGCACGGACTCCGTGCTTCGCGCCTTTCGCTCGGCGTACCCGCGGGAAAATCCCTCTGGCCTGTATTTCCTAATCACCACGGCATATCCCACGGTGGCTTTCACGGAGAAAATTGCGGAGCGCAGGGCCGCTCTCCGCAAAGCCGCAACGTACGTCTACGAATTCACGTGGGCCACGCCGATCCTGGGCGGCCGCATGAGGTCGCCGCATACGATTGAAATGCCGTTCGTGTTCGATAACGTGGGAGATCCGCTGGTGCAGAAGCTCACCGGCGGCGGCGCGGACACGTTTCCGCTCGCGGAGCGCGTGTGCGACACATGGGTGACCTTCGCGCGCACGGGCAGTCCTAGTTCAAAAGATCTGCCCCACTGGCCCGCCTATTCGACCGGGAACCGCGAGGTGATGATTATCGATAAGGAAAGCCGGGTGGAGAAGGATCCGGACCGAATAGCTCGCGAAGCGATCGAGAAATTCGCGTTCGGAGCGAGCGCCTCATAACTCGAAGAAACGGAGGCTGCTACTTGCTGTGGTCGTAGTATCCGGTCCGCGTCCGGACTCGGCAATTGTGCCTGCGGACGGATACGCGAATACGCCTGAACGAACCGTCGTGGCGAAGATTCGAAGGGAAATAGCCCAGCAGATATTGCGCCCGAAGCTCGCGCGCAATCTGATTGAATGCCGATTGAATCTCCACGACGGATTTCAATCGAATCGTGCGACCGCCAGTTTCCAGATCAAGTTTGCGAACGCTGGAATCTCCGTGGTATCTGCCACCCATCAACGAGTAAAACTCCGGATCGCTCACCACGATCGAATAGACGATCACATCAGCCTTCTCGGCCGATTCAATTGATTTTTGCAAATTGATCTTGCTGCCTTGATCTTCCCCGTCCGTTACCAGCACCAGCACCTTGCGCCCAACGCGTTCCTTCATCAATTCGTTGGAAGCCAGATAGACTGCATCGTAAAGGTGCGTGCCTCCCTTGGGGCGCGTCGTTCCTTCCGGCAGGACGCTTCTACCAGTTTGGTTGATTTCCGCCGAATCAATCGCCCGCGCCAAGTCGGCCGGCGCGTTCGTAAAATCGCTCAGCAACTTCACGTCGACATCGAAATTCATCACAAATGCCCGATCCGCGCTTCGCAAGACAGAGCCCAGGAATATCTTCGCCGCCTGCTGCTCTTTGCCCAACAGGCGGCCCTGGCTGACGCTGGTGTCAATGGCGATCCCCAAGCTCAGCGCCGCGTTCGTTTCCTGCGAGAAGTTTGTGATTTTCTGCGGGGTTCCGTCGTCGGTAAGCTCGAAGTCGTCCCTGCTCAGGCCTCGAATCAACCGGCCGTCGCGGCCTTCGACAATGGCGTATACATCAACAGCTATCGAGGTGGCCTTGAGCGATCGGCCCATAGGTTCATGGGTCGGCTGTTGCGGGGGTGCCGCCACGCTCGCCAGAAATGGCAAACACAACGCCACGGAAAAAGCCGCTCGGATCGTGCATGCGATCGGAGTCAAGCGCATGCGTCATGCCGCCGACTGGTGAGCGGGCTCACGGCGTTTCCTCGTTCACATCCTACGCGAAGCCTTGCCCTCAGTCGAATGGCGCAAAAAAAGAGGCCGGACGCTCGAGGTCGCCCTTTGCCGGCGGTCCGCTCGCGTCCAGCCCCGAGGTGTTCGACAATGCTGGGCGGAATCTCGGTTAGGCGATCTTACTCGCCGCTCACCTGCACCGGCACTGTTTCGATCAGCTGTGGTTGTTGCGCCACGAGCGTTTGCAGGTTCTTCGGCATTTCGAAATAGTAGGTGCCGACGTCGGGCAATCGCAACGCCCGGACCGTAACCTTCCCGTCGTGACGTATGCAAAGCAACTGCGGGCTCAGGCCTTGCCCTTTGTAGCGGTCAAGTGTTTGCGGGACCACCATTCCCAGAGCTTGCCCCTCTCGATACACGAAGATCACTCCGTACGAACCGGTGGCACGGTCGACCGAAAACGTATAGTCGCCTGTCGGAAGCGCTGTTTTTCCCACCTGCGCGTCGAACTGCAGCTTGAACCGGCCCGCCGTGGCTGGTCCGGCTTGCAATCCAGGCATGACCGCTGCAATCGCAAGCACAGCGCTCAGTGCCCCCCACAAAATGCTCTTCCTGGAGACTCTCATTTTATCCTCTCTGTTTTTTGACCTGCACCGGGCCGTACGAACAGCTACCAAACCATGGACAGGTCGTTTACAACGGCGGCCATTCTGAAGTTTTAAAACGCGCTGCGAAGTAGTACGCCTCGGCTTTTTCTGGTCAGATGTTTCCAAAAGATAATCCCGACTGGAAAAGTTAGCGTATGGGTTAATATGAGAGAGCTTTAATTCACTGCGGTGATTGCTGCGCGGCAACCTGCTGTTGCACTTCACGGCGAAACTCGGACGGATGCGCGATTCGGCTAAATGGCTCGGGAGTTCCACCCGTCCCGTGAATTGTCAGTGTGCCGTATCCGAACATTCGCCCAATCGCAGACTCCTCGATTCCTATGCTTTCGACTTTCGCAAGCATTATTTCCAGTGAGCGCCGGCTGGCCAATCCGGTCTTGATAATGACACGCCGATTGGTCACGGCCATTTCCACAGCGGTTCGCTTGAACATGCCCACAGCCACGATGACTAGCGCAATCACCAACAGTGCGGCTCCGGCGTAAAAGAAGTTCGTGTCCTTTTGCAGTAGGCAAACCACGCCGCCCACTGCCACGATTACCCCAATGATCACCGGCCAGACCAGCACGCTCCAGTGAAGGCCCGTCTCGTAGATCAGTTTTTCTCCGGGGATCAGATCCTTTTTGACGTAGCTCATCGGCTTTTCGCGGCGAACCCGGGGCCCGGCCTCACGTCTGGAAAATTGCCTTTCGCGTCTATTTTGCTGAGAAGGCCAAGAGCACATTTCCCGAATTCGTTCCGGTTACGGCGTAGCCCGAGCCGATGAAAAGCATGCCGTTCGCGATGGAAGGCCCAATCGACGCGATCGCACCGCCCTTTGCGGGCACATCGTTAACCGTTTTGAATTCCCGGGCCGTGTCGTATTCCCAAAGAACATGGCCATCGGCGGTTGAAAGCGCGTGCAGCTTCCCATCCGAGCCTGCAAGGAAGACGACGCCGGGCATGGCCGTTGCGGCGGCCGAATTAATCACGCGAGCACCTTTCGGTGTTGGAAAACTTGCACGCCAAACCACAGTGCCGGTGGCCAGCTTCAACGCCACCATTCCGCCCGATTGCAATCCGTAGTAGACGTTCTGATCGTCCGCCGCTCCGCCCCAAACCACGCCGTTCAGATTCGCGTAGAAGCTGTGTTCCTGGCCCTTGGGGATGTCCACAACTTGAGCCTTCCAGACGATTGCGCCTTTCTTGTCCGGATCAAGCGCGAACACCTTTCCATTCTTCATTCCAAACACGACCACGCTTTTGCCGTTTGGGAGCGTGCGCAAAATGGGTGAATTCCCAATGTCCTGATCAGGACCATTCACAGGCGGGCAGTTGTCCGTCCGTGCCGGCCCGTTGCATCCGCCCATGAACGCATCTCCGGCTTGCCCCTGGTAATGCCATAGGACTTTTCCAGTTTTCAGGTCCAGCGCCATCACGGAGTCCGTGGTAGGCGGCGCTGGCTGATTCTGCCCATCTCCAGTTCCCACATAAATCGCGTCGCGTTTGGCGTCTATGGTGGGGGAATTCCAGATCGAGCCGCCGGAGGGCGCATACTGCTGCACGCCCTTGGAATTCTTCCGCGTGGGCTTCGGCGTACCGACCACGTAGGTCTTCCAGACGAGCGCTCCCGTATTCGCGTCGAGCGCAACCACGCTTCCTCTTCCGGTGCAGCAGGAATAATCGAGGTTGGCGGAGGAAAACTCCTCGGAAGACGATATCGGAACGTACACGCGCTCCTCGTATACCTTGGGCGCCGCAGTAACACGCGCGACGAAATGATCGTCCACCTTCGTCACCCAAAGCTCCACGCCAGTTTGCGCATCCACGGCGTAGACGTTCGCGTGCGCGTCTCCAAAATAGGCTGCGTACTTCGTGGCGCCGTGGCCCTTTGTTCTCTCGATCGTGACGGCGCCACGCACTGCACCCTTCGCCTGATAGGACCAATAGACGCATCCCGTGCTCGCGTCCACCGAATAGACGTAGCCGATATCAGTTCCCACGAATACGCGTCCCGAGACAATCGTCGGCTGGCCGTACGCGGAAAGCCCGGTTGGATAGCCAAACGCCCACTTCAACTTCAGTTCCGGCACTTCATCGGCCGTCAGGCCCGCGTCCTTGGCATTCTGGAACCGCGAGTTGACGATATCTGGGCTCCATCCATTCCACTCAGGCCCGGAAGAAGGATTTTCCAGCGGCGGATTCGACGCGCAATGGTTCGGCATATCCTTCGCGTCGCCTTCCTTCAAGCTGCCGAGCGGCCGCCCGCTCAGAAACGTGGCCAGCATTTTTTTCTGGTCGTCCGTCAACGCATCGCCCTGAGGTTTCATCACGCCGGTGGTGAGCGCGTCGTAAATTCTCTCGGGAGCCATCTGCCGAATGGCGGAAGGCGCAGGTGCTTGCGGGATGTTGGGATTCCCGTGGCAACCCATGCAACGCGTTTCGAATGTGCCGATGCCCGTCTCGGTTCCGGCGTTAAGGGCACCACCCGCCGGAGCGGGGGGCGCTTGGCTTTGGGACTGCGCGCTCGATGGAGCAGGTGCTTGCGCCCGCGCGATCACAGCGAAATGGACACAAGCAGCCAGCGCGGCAATGACGAGTGCAGTAATACAAACAGATCGTTTCATTAGAAGAACCCTTTTCTCGCGAGCAACCCCGCGTCATTCCGAGCGAAGTGTCCCGCGCTTTTGTTTTTGCGCGAAGCGCCGGGACACGCAGTCGAGGGATCTCTCTTGGAAGTGAAATGTCGCCCCGTTCGACATCCAAAGAGAGATTCCCGTCAAGGGATGGCTGCACGACAAATCATCTTCGCATCTGTGTCCGCTGCGACAAATTCGGCGGCGCCTGCTACTTATCGCTGATTCCGCCCCACGCGGAATTCAAATGGTACTGCAAGCCCGAGCCGCACATTTCGATCCGGTGGATCAGGCCGCCCGTGATCTTGAAGGCCTCGGTAACCTCGAGGCTCGACGGGCGATTAAAAGTCTTCATCGAAACAGTCTGGCCATTGGTGAGGTGAATCGTCTGCACGGTCCCGTTCTGGTCGAAGACCACGTTCGCCCACACGACGCCGCGCTCCTGATCGACGATGGGAAAACGCCGGTGATGAATGCGCGTGACCACCGCGTAGTAGCCGCTCTTGAACTGCGCCATACAACTCATGCCGAAGGCATTGAACGGCGCGTTGGGCGAAAGCGTGGGATTGTTGGTCGTCTGCATGCCATTCTCGACGCGATTGCAATCGTCCGCGAATGGGTAGTTCCCTTTTCCGTCGTTGTTTTCGAGGCCCGCGAAGTACATGTTGGCCGTGGCGATCATCTGCGCGCGCGAGACGCGCTGCTCGGGCGGAACGGTTTGGGTCCAAATGGGATCGGGGGTGCTGGCGTCAAGCGCGGCGATGCCCGAGGGACCTCCGCCGCCCTGGCGATAGTAATTCGTTTCGATTTCGGTGATGCGCCCGAGCTGCACGCGCAGGCGCAAGCCCATGATCAGCAGATGCTCGCCCTCGTGCATCGTCACGATGCAGCCGATCTGTTCGACCACGGGATCGGAAAAGCACGAACGGAAGTGTCCGATCTCGGTCGCTGTGCCCCAGAAACCGTCGCCGACGTCCATCACCTGATCTTGCTCGGTGTACTTCACGTCCTGCGCCAGGGGTAGCGTCTTCGGATTATGCGCCACCAGCGCGTTCAGATACTGTGTGGCGAGGCCCTCCAGGCAAGCACGATCGCAATCAGTCGGTATCGGACCCGTGGCAATCACCGGCCTGCTGAAATATCCCGTCAGTATGATCGCTGCCAAAGAACACAAAGCGCCCATCCCGAAAATCTTAACGCGCATTGCTATCCTCCTTCGAGTTCTCTCCGAACCGCGATCAGTGGCCGGCACCTTCGGTCCAGCCATTGTTGAGGCCGTAAGGAATGGTTACGAACGGAAAGGCCTCCACTTCGTGAATCAGTCCGCCGCGGATTCCGAAGGTCTCCATCGTATAGAGATTGAGCATCATCCCCGGCGGCGCATTCGGATCACCGCCGCGCCGCGTGCCATCTTCAACGAAAAACGGAAAGGTGGCTACGACGCCCTTCTGCTCGTCCACAACCAGCACTCTGCGCGGGCGAATCTTCTTGATGAAGTTGAGTATCTTCGTGGAGATTTGCTCGGAGCACGTCATCATGCTGATCTTCAGCTGACTCTGACCCTGCGGCGTATTCGGATTCGGCAGAATTGGCGAGGGCATCATGCGGCCGCCGGGAGCCGGATTGTTGACGGTCTGGTAACCGTTCTCATGCCGCACGCAGTCGTCCGCGAACGCGCCGATCTTGCCGTCGTCGCCTTCAAGCGCGTCGAAGTAGGAGTTCGCCACCCAGATCAATCCGTCGCGCGAAGTTTTTTCGGACGCCGGAACGTCGTCGACCAGTCCTGGCCGCGGCGTAGTGAGCAGCGGGATCGCCGTTTTATCCACGCCGCGGGTCCAGATTTGCTCAATCTCCTCGATTTTGTTGCGGTCGATTTTCAGGCGGATGGCCGCGAGTGAATCCTGGCCGCCGATTCTTAAGCGCGCCTGCTCGGCGACCTGACCGAAAACCGGGTCGGCGACGACAATCTTGAAGCTGGTCGGCTCGACTTTCGAGCGCCACAGCATTCCTTCGCCGATGTTCAGCTCGGCGGTGTTCTCCGTCATGCGGACATCGCGCGCGAGCGGCGGCACAGCGTTCGGATCGTGCTTGAAGATGGCGTTCATATAGCCATCCATGAACCCAACCAGGCAGGCCCGGTCGCACGGCTTCACGAGCGATGGACTCCATTCCGGTTCCGGGCCCTGATACTTCTGCGGCGCCGCACCTGCAGGAGCGGCGAGCACCAGCATTCCGAGCGTCAATAGCATCGCCTCAAGAAATCCATTTTTCATTGTGTCACCTCGCCCGGAAATACATTTCCCCGTACCAAACGGGACGCACAATACCGCGCTCTCGCTCGCGGGTCAATAACGTCGGCGAATTCCTTTGGTAGGTGGGTTATGGGCACAAGTAAACGTTCGTACAGGGCGTTTTGGAGTCACCTAATGGATTCTGAGTATGGAGGATGAAATACGATCCTCTTACAATTTCGGAAAGTGCGCCCAGTCGAACTGTTCCGAGATTGAATCGTGGACTCTCACAAGGAGGTTTCATGAAGCTGCGAAAATGGGTTTCTGGCGCCACGACTCTGCTTCTCAGTCTCTTTTTAGGCGTAACTCTCGCTAGCGCTCAAGATCATGACGATCGCGATCATCACGATCACGATCAGGGATATCACGACCGGGACCATCACGATCGCGACCGCGATCGCTACGATCGTCATGACCATGACCGTTTCGATGACCATGACCGCCAAGCCGCGCACGATTGGTATGAACACCATCACCGCGACTTTCGGGATCACGAGGGCCGCTATTGGCACAGGGAGTGGGAACCGGAACTTCGCGAAGGTTTCATTTTCACGCCCGATATGCGCGCGGCTATTCGTCCGGTACCGCGTGGCCTGTATCGAGAACTTGCGCCGCCTCCTCCGGGATACCGGTACGTCATAATCGGCGACCACATCTGTTTGATCGACAACGATTACCGCATTCGCGATGCGTTCCATCTCGAACTGAACTTCTGATCAGCCGGTCACGATCGGATTCACTTGACACCGGAGCCGCCGGCCCCTACCGCCGGTTCCGGTTTTCGTGTTTTCCCCGTTCTGATTGATTTCTACTCTTGCTTCTTTCCCTTCATACACAGCGTGACACTGTGGGCACCGGCTTCAGTTTGTGCTACGCTTTTGCGGGACGGGACGTTCGCCGCCGCGTGCTGGTTTGGAAAAAACGGCTTCGGCATCTCGCTTTCCTTTTAGCTCATCTAAAAAGAGCAGGGACACACAGAGCAATTATGTCGACAACCTTAGTTCGTCCGCCGCAACGTAAGCGCGAGCTTATGGAGCGCGCCGTGATCCGCTTCTGCGGCGATTCCGGCGACGGCATGCAGATTACCGGAAGCCAGTTCACCAATACGGTCGCGCTCTACGGCAATGACCTCGCCACGCTCCCGGATTTTCCGGCCGAAATTCGCGCTCCCGCCGGCACCTTGCCCGGCGTCAGTGGATTCCAGGTGCACGTCTCATCGAGCGACGTCTATACGCCGGGCGATAGCGTGGACGCCCTCATCGCCATGAATCCCGCGGCGCTGAAAATGAATCTCGCGGACCTCAAGCCCAACGGCATTCTGATCGTCAACTTGAACGATTTTGGCGAGACAGATCTGCGCAAGGCGCAGATGACAGCGAATCCTCTCGAAGACCATTCGCTCGATGCTTATCGCCTCTTCCCCATCGAGCTGACCAAGCTCACTCGCGCTGCCCTGAAAGATTTGGGCCTCGACAATAAAACAGTCGACCGCTGCAAGAATTTCTTCGCCCTGGGCATGTGCTATTGGCTGTACAACCGCTCGCTCGATACCTCCCTGCGCTGGATTGACGAGAAGTTCAAAAGCAAACCCGCGCTCGTGCAGGCCAACCGCACCGCGATGCAAGCGGGCTACAGCTATTGCGAAGCTACCGAAGCCTTTCAAATCAGCTACGAAATTCCGCCCGCGAAACTCGCGCCCGGCCTCTATCGCAACATCAGCGGCAACACCGCGCTCGCCATGGGTTTCGTCGCCGCTTCGCAAAAAGCGGGAATTCCGCTTTTTCTCGGCTCCTATCCCATCACGCCCGCGTCGGACATTCTCCACGAACTTTCCGCCTATAAAGATTTCGGCGTGATCACGTTTCAAGCCGAAGACGAAATTGCCGCCGTCACTTCCGCGATCGGCGCGGCCTATGCCGGTGCGCTCGGCATCACTTCCACCTCCGGCCCCGGTATGGCGCTCAAAACCGAAGCCCTCGGCCTCGCTGTCGCCGTCGAACTCCCGCTCGTGATCTGCGACATCCAGCGCGGCGGCCCTTCCACCGGCCTTCCGACGAAAACCGAGCAGGCCGATTTGCTGCAAGCTCTCTTCGGACGAAACTCCGAAGCGCCCATTCCCGTGCTCGCGCCCTCGGCTCCCGGCGACTGCTTCTGGATCGCGCTCGAAGCCAGCCGCATCGCCATCAAATATATGGTTCCGGTCATCATTCTTTCCGATGGCTATCTGGCCAACGGCGCGGAGCCCTGGAAAATTCCCGATCTGTCTCAGTTGCCGGATATCCCCGTCCACTTCGAAAAAAATCCTGAAGGTTTCCATCCTTACCGGCGCAATCCCGAGACTCTCGCGCGTCCGTGGGCGATCCCCGGCACCGCCGGCCTCGAGCACCGCATCGGTGGCCTCGAGAAACAGGACGTCACCGGCAACGTGAATTACGAACCGCTGAATCACGAACGCATGGTCCGCCTTCGCGCTGAAAAAGTTGCGGGAATCGTGCAGGACGTTCCCGACGTTGTTCCCGCTGGCGATCCTTCCGGCGAGTTGCTGATCGTCGCCTGGGGCTCGACGCACGGCCCGGTCACCGCCGCGCTAAAAGCTCAGCGCGCCAAAGGCCGCCGCATCGGCCACGTTCATTTGCGCCATTTGAATCCGATGCCCAAAAATCTCGGCGAAGTTCTCGGCCGCTACGACAAGATTCTTGTCCCCGAAATGAACATGGGCCAGCTCGTCATGCTCCTGCGCGCAAAATTTCTCGTCGACGCGCAGGGCTACAACAAAATTCAGGGCAAGCCCTTCAAGCAATCCGAGATCGAAGAAAAAATCGAGGAGCTACTCGATTGATGCGCGCCCCGTCAAACAATTGTCATCCCGAGCGGAGTCCAGCGCGCCTTCTTCTCCCCGCGCTTTTCGCGGGCGCGGGACGCGGTGAGGGATCTGCTTTTTCTTTCTTGCGCACTACTACGGAGAAGTCTAAATGACCACGGCCACGTTGCCTGCTTACACAAAAAAAGACTTTCAGACCGACCAGGAAATCCGCTGGTGTCCCGGCTGCGGCGACTACGCCATTCTCTCAGCGGTGCAATCGGTTTTCCCCGAACTCGGCATCCCGCGCGAAAAGTTCGTGGTCATTTCGGGCATTGGCTGTTCGAGCCGCTTTCCGTATTACATGAATACCTTCGGCTTCCACACCATCCATGGCCGCGCGCCCGCTGTTGCTACGGGACTGAAAATCGCCCGCCCCGATCTCGAAGTCTGGGTCGCCACCGGCGACGGCGATTCCCTTTCCATCGGCGGCAATCACACCATCCACATGCTGCGCCGCAACGTCGGCCTCAAGGTGTTGATGTTCAACAATAAAATTTACGGCCTCACCAAGGGTCAATATTCGCCCACTTCCGAAATCGGCAAGAAGACGAAGTCCACTCCGTTCGGCACCGCGGATCGTCCCTTCAATCCCATCTCTCTCGCCATCGGCGCCGAAGCCACCTTCGTCGCGCGCTCCGTCGACGTTTTTCAGCAGCATCTCAAGGAAACGCTGAAAAAAGCCGCCGCGCATCAGGGCTCCGCCTACATCGAGATTCTCCAGAATTGCAACATCTTCAACGATCACGCCTGGGAAACGCTCACCGAAAGGGACGCGCGCAGCGAGCACGTCGTCCAGCTCGAACACGGCAAGCCTCTCATCTTCGGCAAAAATCGCGACAAGGGCATCCGCCTGAACGGTTTCGAACTCGAAGTCGTCCAGCTTGGCAACGGCATCACCGAAAAAGATCTTCTCGTTCACGACGAACACCACCCCCGGCCCGCCTACGCGTTCCTCCTCGGGCACATGGAGCACCGCCCCGGCTTCCCCACTCCGATCGGGGTTTTCCGCTCCTGGAATGACGTTCCGCGCTACGAGGACGTCATCTCCAAGCAGATTCGCGAGGTGCAGGAACGCCGCGGCAAGGGCGATTTGGAAAAGCTCCTTCGCGCCGGCGATACCTGGGAAGTCCGCCCCTAGCGATTCGCAACCGGCCAGCGCCGCGATCCCGCTGCCGAGCCACACGCCGGAAAATCGAAACCCTCTCGCCTTATCATCCGTCCCATGTCTGCATAAGTGTCGCCATCCGAGCCATCAACAACGGAAATCCAGAATTGGAGGCTTCCGGCATTGAAAAGACTCCTTGCCTTTCTCGCGCTCGTTTTCTTTGTGAGCATGGCTGGCGCCACGCAACTCGCGGCGCAGAACCTCGCGATCACCAACGTCCGCATCATCGTTGGCAATGGTGACGTGATTGAGAATGGTTCGATCGTCGCTCGTGGCGGAAAGCTCGTCTCCGTTGCCGCCGGCGCGCCAAATGCTCCCGGCGTCGAGATCATTGATGCCCACGGCATGACCGCCGTCCCCGGCTTCATCGACGCTCACCATCACCTCATGGGGCGCAATCCTGACCAATATCTGAAGACCGAGGCCGTTCAGGATATGCAGAGTTTTCTCGATGCGGGTTACACCACCGTGCTCGCGGGCCTCGGCCCGGTGCCCGGAATACTGCAGCTCAAAGAAAAAATCGATTCCGGCGAACTCAAGGGGCCTCGCATCATTGCGTCCGCAGGCGTCAGTCTAAGAAACATCACCCCCGGCCAGGCTCGCGCTGAAGTCCGCAAGCTGGCTTCGATGGGAATCCATTTCATCGGCGAAGAAGGACTCAGCAATGATCCAAAACCCGGGGAGATCGAAGTTCTCAAGAACATCGTGGACGAGTCGAAGAAAATCGGCGGCGTCTACGTGATGGTCCACGCCGTCAGCGTCCCCGCCATGCTTGCATCTGTTGACGCCGGCGCCCCTCTCCTCGTTCATACGCCTCATTTTGGCTGGGTGAGCGACGCAGATGCCAAGCGCGTTGCCGACGCCGGCGTGAAGCAGTTGTCGACGATCGGCTTCGGCGTTCCCGTCTTTGGCGTGTTTGCGGATGATAATGTGCCCCGGTTCCGCGATGGAAAACCGTGGCCCTCCGGCATTATCAATGGCGAAGGCCAGGGTCGCGAGGCGGGCTACAAAGCCGTGAATGCGCGCACGGCGTGGGATGCCGGCGTCGTCTACGGCTACGGAACGGACACGGACTATCTCCCAAAAGCCGGCCTGTCCCATGAATTGCGCTCGCTCAACCTAATGTTCTCGCCGAAGGACCTTATCAAGCTGATGGGACCAAACACGGCGGCATTTATCCAGATGAGCGATCAACTCGGCACGCTCGAAGTAGGCAAGCTCGCCGACATCGTCATCGTCGATGGCGATCCCCTGAACGGCTACTGGAATCTGCTGAATACCCGGCTCGTGATCAAAGGCGGCGTGGTCGTATCGGATCAGCGCAAATCCCCAGCTCCCGCGCAAGATCACTGATCCCGCACCGTAGTGCTTTTTGCTCATGATGCGGGACCCGTTTTCTCGCTTCTAACCTCTAACATCTAACATCCAAAGTTTGTAGCGCCATCCTTTCTGGGTGACATCTTGCCTTTGCCTGTGGCATCTTGCCTTTTGCAAACGAATGAAACTCAAACAGGCCTTCATCGCACCCGATGGCAAGCTCCGCGCTATCTGGCGCGCCGCCATTTTCTACGCAGCGGGGACATGGCTCGTTTTTCCGCTGGTGGATTGGGCGCTCGCGCTCGTTGCTCGATCACAACACCTCAGCCCCGGGCTCACCGCAGGCAACACCGCCTTGTCGGAATTCGCGAACTTCCTCACCGCCCTCATTTGCACGGGTGCCTTCGCGCTCTACGAACGCCGCCGCGTGGATAGCTACGGTCTCCCCGTCAATCGCGCTTTCACTTGGCAGACATTTGAAGGTGCGGCCGCCGGCGTCATCATGGCGGGCGCCGTCGCGCTCGGGATGATTCTGCTCGGCGGCATGCAGATTAGAGGACTGGCGAGCAGCGGCAGTGCGCTCGTCTTCTTCGCGCTCGCTTGGCTCGGCGCAAACATATGCGTCGGCGTCGCTGAGGAATTCTGGTTCCGATCCTATTTCCAGCAGACGCTGTGGAAAAGCATTGGCTTCTGGCCCGCCACCACGGTGATCGCGCTCATCTTTACCGCGGAGCATTATTTCTTCAAGCAAGGCGAAAATATCTGGGATGTCATCACGCTCATGTCGCTGAGCATGCTCCTCAGCTACACCATGCTGCGCACGGGCGCCCTGTGGTTCGCCGTTGGTTTTCACATCGCCTTCGACTATATGCAGCTCTTCGTCATCGGAACTCCCAACGGCTCGCACTTTCCCGTCGGACGTTTGCTCGACGTGCGCTTCAACGGACCCGCGTGGCTCACCGGTGGCGTGCTCGGCACCGAAGCGAGTTTCCTCATGTACCCGGTGATCGCGCTTCTCTGGTTCTACGTCTGGTGGCGCTATCGCGCCAACCCGTCTCTTCAACCGTAATCGCCTCGATTGTTTTGTGTCCCTGCATTGCCCCCGAGGAAGGCTAACTTGCGTTTGCTTCTTTTCTTTGCTTCTTGCTTCTTGCTTGTGTAGCGCCGCCCCTTCAGGATGGCATCTTGCTGCAAGTTCCAGTACGAAGCACTGGGACTCTGCGGATTTGCTCACCGAGGTACTGAACTCTTCCACAATGCCCCGCGCGTGCCTCGATTAGATCCCACCTTCACCGAATATGTCTCCTATTTTGTTTAACATAGCCTTGCGGCTTCTCTGGTGCCGCAATTGCCATTGTATTCGTCGAAGTGATTGTTCATCGCGCTGAAAGGCAAGTCACTATGAAGCGAGCGATTGGCGTTGCAGCTTTCATCCTCTTCTCTGCCATCCCGGCTCACGCCCAGGCAGGCAGCAGTGCCTCAGCCCACGCAACGGCGAATGCCGGAGGTGGTGGCGGTGGCGGATTCACCGGCGGTTCCATGGGCTCGATCCACGCATCTCGTCCCGCGCAGTTTAAAATGACCGAGGTTCACGGTTCGCAAACCAGCTTTGTTCCCTCGGGCTATCTTCCCTTCGATGCTGCGGTGGCCGAGGGTCAGGCGATTCTCGACGCCCGGAAGCTAACCCCCGCTGAAGCGGCCGCAGCCGCGAGCATTGTCCCGAAGCCCCATGCGAAAGTCGCTGTGGTGCAAGCTGCGAACGGAGATCCCATCGTCATACAGCAGTGAGGAGAGAGAATCACCCTGGCGCTCTCCTTGTCTTGAAAACAAAAAACGGCCGCCCGGATGCCCTTCCCGGCGGCCGTTTTCATTTGTCATCACGCCTGCCCTGACGAAAGGAGGGGAACCCAAGCCGCGCCTTTTTGCGGATTGTGTAACGGATCTGCCCTTGTCTTGCTTTGTAGCGCCGGCTTGCCCCGAGCCAATTCGAGGGCGTCTCGCCGGCGAATTTCCACCGATTCAACCACGCAGAATGTAGCTCAGGTCTCTAGACCTGAGGCTTCTTCTTCACCCGAGACCCAAGATGCACCGTTGCCCTTGACTTCGTAGCGCAACGGTAGCATGTTCCTCCCACATCACTCGACTCTGAGGAGGTTTTCCATGCTGCGCTCATGCGGGCCTTTGCTGTTGGCGGCCACCTTTGTCTTCAGTTTGTGTATTGCGGGCTGTTCCAGACAACCCGCCGCGCCTGCTACACCTCCCGACACGCGCGCGGCGGATGAAGCGGCAATTCGCGCCGCGGACGCCGACTGGGGCAAGGCGGCGACGGCGAAAGATCTCGACAAGGTCATGTCGTATTACATGGATGACGCGGTCTTGTTCGCCCCCAAGGCGCCCGCAAGCGTGGGGAAAGACAGCATCCGCAAGGGCTGGCAGGGACTCCTTTCGGCGCCAGGCCTGCAAATGACCATCACACCTTCGACCGTGGATGTCGCGCGCTCCGGAGATCTCGCCATGGAACGCGGATCGTTCAGCGTCGTCACCATGGATAAGAAGGGCAAGCCGGCCACCGACACCGGCCAATTCGTCATCGTCT
>DATDMO010000375.1:0-2440 GCA_036518755.1 Candidatus Acidiferrales bacterium
AAGAAACCTCCGCATCTGCCGCGCTGGATTGATTCGCGCCGACTCAACACGTATAACGCACGAAAAATCAATCAGGAGATTTACAATGCTGAACGGTTTTCGAGTTTGCGATGCCGACGCTCACGCGATCATGAGCCCCGCCATGTGGCAGGACCTGCCGGAGGATTTCATCCGCCGCCGGCCGCGCGCTGTGCGGATCGTCGACGATAAGGATTTAGGGCGTTGGAACACCGGGTGGCTGATCGAGGGGCGGATGGAGCCCCACGTCTTCGGCCCGGGCTCCCACGCCGCGAACACGCCGGGCATTGTCATGGACGAACTAGGCACTCGCAGCAACGTCGATAAGGCCCACGGCGCGATCCCGATCGGTTGCCTGGATCTGTCCAATCCCGCGGAGCGCCTGGCAACCCTCGACAAGCTCGGTATCGACGTGCAGTTTTTGATGCCTAGCACGCTCTACGCCAACATCACAGAAGAGCCGTCCTATGAAGCCGCACTCTATCGCACCTATAACCGCTATATGGGAAAGCAATGCCGGGCCCATTCGGACAGGCTCCGTTGGGCGGGCCTTCTCCCCATGCGCGACGCGCGCCAAGGATGCGAAGCCATCGCAGAAATGCAAAAGCTCGGCGCCGCTGCTGCGGTGGTCTACGGCACCGTAGGCAACCGCATGCTCAGCCATTCGAGCTTTACACCGGTTTGGGACGAGTTCGCGCGATCGGGCCTGCCGCTCTGCGTCCACATGGGATCGAGCTACGCGGCGCTCAGCGAGCTTTGCGAGAATATTCTCGACTCGAACATGATCAGTAAAGCCCTGCCGGCCAATTTGGCTTTCGTTGCCATAGTCGGTCACGGCATGCTCGATCGCTATTCAAACCTGAAAGTCGGCTTTCTGGAGTTCGGCGCTGAATGGATCTTTTATATGTCCGGTCGACTGAAGCATTACGCTGTGCTCAACAAGCGGCGCATGCCAACTAGCAAGGGGCTTCTGGCTCGCGATGTGGACGATTATTTCAAATCAGGCCGTATTTACGTCGCCGCAGAAGCGGACGACGCCATGATGGCCCACGAGATGGAGCTCTTGGGCGAGGATCAAATCCTGTTCTCGTCGGATTTTCCCCACGACGAGGGACGCGGCGATGCTATGAGGGAAATTCTCGAACGCCATGATCTTTCGGAGGTCCAGAAACGCAAGGTTCTGTGCGACAATACCGTGCGGTTTTTTGGCGCCGCGTAAGTAAAAGGACGTTTACTGTGAAGCTTAAACTTTTGCTCTTTCTTACCACAGCCGTCGCGGCGATTCTCTTCGCTTACACGCCCGCAAACGCCAAGCCGATCCGCATCGCGATCCCGGGCTATAATATCACCCAGATCGCGTTTTTCGTCGCCAAAGAGCGGGGGTTTTTCAAGGACGAAGGCTTGGACGTAGAGCTTGTTCAAATGACCGGCACCCTCGCCAATCTTGCGCTCATGTCCGGCGAAGTCCCCTTCACGAGCGTGCCCACCGCGGCCATGACCGCGAACCTCCGCGGCGCCAATCTGCGGGTGCTCTTTACCACCTTTGAACGGCCGCTGTTCTGGCTCTATAGCCGGCCGCAGATCCGCGAAGTGAAGGACTTGAAGAATAGCAAGGTCGGCGTCGGCGGCTTGAACCAAGCGAGTTACACGCTGCTCCGCGATCTGCTGAGCACCTACGGCCTCGAGCCGGGCAAAGATTATACGCTGATTCAGGCCGGCGACAGCGCGCCACGTTTCATGGCGCTGACCACCGGCTTCATCGATGCGACACTGATGCCGCTGCCGTGGAACTTCTCCGCCCAGGAAGCCGGCATGCACGAGCTCGTGGCGCTTTCCAAGTCGGAGGTGATCGCGCCCACGGGCAGCATCGTGGTGCGCGAGGAGATGCTGCGCAACGAACCGCAATTGGCCGAGCAGTTCACCCGGGCGACGTTAAAAGGGTTGCGCTATTCCATCGAAAGGCGCGCCGGAGCCATCGCTTCACTGACTCAAAGTCTAAAAATCAAAGACGACTTGGCCGCCAAGGGCTATGACGCCGCTCGGCCCGCGTTGACCACAGATGGGACCATGAGCGAAGCATCCCAGCGCAAGGCCTTGAACGTAGTGCTGAAGGGCCTCGGCTCAAAAGAGTCGCCGCCGCTGGACCGGTTCTTCAATTTCGCTGTGGCCAAAAGGGCCGCCGCGGATTTGCAGGCGAAAGGCTGGATGCCGTAAATCGATTGGTTGAGGCGACGACGGGCGGTCGGCCTATTGTTCATCCTTCAAAAATCATCGTTAAATAACCCGTCCCGTTGCTGCCCTGATAGCAAAGCGAATTGCCCCGGACATTTTTTCCCAACGCGCCGCGCATCATATAAAGATGCCCCGCCCGTCCCTCGGGGTTCCAAGCTTCGAAGTCCTCGTCGTTCATATCGAGCAGCCG
>DATDMO010000376.1:0-2315 GCA_036518755.1 Candidatus Acidiferrales bacterium
CGCGCAGCGCCTGGCGGCGGAGCAGGTGAAAATATTGCGCGGCGTTGGAGGGCTGGCAAATTTGCATGTTGTCGCGTGCGGCGAGCTGTAAGAATCGCTCGATGCGCGCGCTGGAATGCTCGGGACCCTGGCCTTCGTATCCGTGCGGAAGAAGCATCACAACTCCGGACAAAAGACCCCATTTGTCTTCGCTCGCGGCGATGAATTGATCGATGATGATCTGCGCGCCGTTGGCGAAATCGCCGAACTGAGCCTCCCAGAGAACTAACGCCTCGGGAAAGTCGCGGCTGAAGCCGTATTCGAAGCCGAGGATGGCGGCCTCGGAAAGCGGCGAATTATAGATTTCGAACCAGCCTTGATCGGGCGCCATGTGTTCGAGCGGGACGTATTCTTCTTCGGTTTCGGTATCGATGAGAGCGGCGTGGCGCTGGTTGAAAGTGCCGCGGCGGCTATCCTGCCCGGAAAGACGCACCGGCACTCCTTGCAAAAGCAGCGAGCCGAAGGCCAGGGCTTCGGCCATTCCAAAGTCGATGGCGCGCTGGCCGTGGGCCATTTCGACGCGCTGTTCGAGCAGCTTCTTTACCTTGGGATGGACGTGAAATCCCTCGGGATAATTGACGAGCGAATCGCCGATGGCCGCGATGGTTTCCTCGGGTGCGGCGGTATCCACTTCGAAGGAGGATTCGTAACGGCCGCCGACGAATCCAGTCCAGTAGCGCGGCAGACGCCGCATCGGCGGACGTTTTTCGATCTCGCGGGCCTCCTTTTGCGCGGCGTCGAGTTCTTCGCGGATGCGTTGGACAGCCGGCTCCGAATCCGCGCCGATTTTTTCGGCATAAATTTTCCATAGCGGCGGATGCGCTTCGATTTTGCGGTAGCGCAGCGGCTGGGTGATGGTGGGATCGTCCACTTCACTATGGCCGTGGCGGCGGTAGCCGATCAAGTCCACGACGACGGGCGTGCCGAAGGCGTAGCGATAATCGAGCGCGATTTTGCCCACGCGCACGACGGCATCCGGATCTTCCGCGTTCACGTGGAAAATCGGCACGGGCAGGCGCTTCGCGAGATCGGAGGAGAAGCGGGACGAGCCAATGTCTCGCGGAACGGTGGTGAAGCCGATCAAGTTGTTCACGATGATGCTCACGGAACCGCCCACCGTGAATCCCGGAACTCCGGACATGTTCAGCGTCTCGGCGCAAATGCCTTGACCGGCAAATGCGGCGTCGCCGTGCATGGTGATGGCGACGACTTGTTGACGGCCGTTCTCACCGCGGCGCGTTTGCTTGGCGCGCGTGCGGCCGATGAGCACAGGATCGGCGGCTTCGAGGTGGCTGGGGTTGGAAACGAGATGAATGCCGATGGACTGTCCGTTGGCGGCGTGAAAATCGCCGGTGGCGCCGATGTGATACTTCACATCGCCGCTGCCCAGAGTGCTGCGCGGATCGACGTCTTCGAAGCGCGCGAAAATTTCCGCGGCAGCGCGGCCGACAATGTGCGTCATCACGTTGAGGCGTCCGCGATGGCTCATGGCCAGCATTGCTCTCTGAGCGCCCTGTTCGGCGGCGGCATTCAGGATCGAATCGAGCAAAGGCAGCAGCGCGGCTTCGCCTTCGAGCGAGTAACGCTTGGTGCCGAGATAGCGCGTCTGAAGAACTTGTTCGAAGATTTCGGCGCGCGTGAGCAAATCGAGAATGCGCGCGCGATCGAGTTCCGCCGATTCCGATTCCATGCGCTGTTGGACCCAGAGGCGGCGGGCGCGGTCGGGGATATGCATGAACTGGGCGCCAATCGTGCCGCAATAGACGCGGCGGGCCGCGTCTGCTTCAGGGCCGGTGACGTCCAATTCGGGCATGGGGACAGGCTCGAGGTCGCCCAAGGGATCGAGATTCGCCTGGAGGTATCCCCAGCGGCGGAAGGAGTCCCAGATGCGCTCCTGCTGGTCCGCCGATAGTGCCGATTCCGCGACAGCTTGTTCCCGAGTCATTCAGTTCGTATCCCTTGGCCCTATTTATTCGATCTCATCATAAGGTGCGTCATTTCAAGTGCGATGGGAAGTGACGCTCACGTTTCCGGCCAGCAACCGAGGAGCCTGCGGACCAAGACCAATTGGCCGAGATGGTAGGAATTGTGGTCGGCGAGCAGCAGGACCTCGCGCAGGATGGTCTGACCCGACCCGCCTGGAATGGGCGCAAGAAGATCGGCTTTCGGATCAGCCACCAGCTTGGCCATTGATTTCAGATCGCGTTCGAGCGATTGCACGCTGCTATCCCATGCGGCGGGTTTGGGCGGAGCCGGCGTTTTCGGCCAATAGCCTT
>DATDMO010000377.1:0-14373 GCA_036518755.1 Candidatus Acidiferrales bacterium
ACAAACCCGAGGAACAGCAGGCTCCGTGCCTGATGCAAAATACGGATCAGCTTGTGCTGGATGATGGGCACACGCAATCAATGGTGGCAGCGCTGACCACCGGCCCTTCGACGGATTTGATCGGGGCGGTAAGTGCGACACCTCTTGCCGGTGGAGGCTCCTTCAGCCCCTATGTGGGCGCAATCGTCGACATGGCCAGAATCATGGGGACTTTGCATACCGCCGAGTATCAGTACATTCCGGCGCTTGCGCTGCCCCGGCAAAACCGTTTGAATCTTCGGCTGAATAGCCCGCCTTCGTTTCGGAATCCGAAGTCTGTCCTCGTGATTGGGTTGCCGGCGGTGGAAGCGCCCCAGCTTCCTCCGCTGCGTGCCGTGAATCCGGACGAAGTTTTCTGCCTACAGAAAACGGCTCTGGTACTTCCCGTCCAGGGCGCACCGTTGGTGTTCTCAACTGCAATTGCACACGATTTTGTGCTGCGCCTGCCCACAGCAGCCGGGCAAACGATCGATCTCCCGGCAAACGCCGACGCCGCGCGCGGAGGTTTTACAATCGACATTCATGCCCTGCCTCCTGGGATGCCAAAATCACAGGTCAAGGGGACACTTCGGGGCTTCTGGGGGTTCGAAGCGTATGAAGGTCCAAGTTTCAACCTGCGTGCGGCGAACGCCGGGCACTGGACGGTTTCTCCCGATGACCGAAGCGCACTCATCGCGGACCGAGAAGATATCCTTCACCTCAAATCTGAGTGTGCCGTGTGCGTGGATCAAGTAACGATTGAAAATGCGCAAGGAAAAAATCTGAATGCCACATGGAAGATTGAGAAGCCGGACGAACTGGAAGTGCGAGCGCCGCTTAGGGGCGAAGCGGCGGGCCCCGTCAAAGTGAAAGTAAAACAGTTTGGGCTGGCCAATCCCGATGAACTTCAATTGACCGCATATTCCGAGGCCGCCCACCTGGATCACTTCCTAATCAATACCGGAGACCATCAGGGTGTCCTTACCGGCACGCGGCTGGACGAAGTGCAGAAGCTGAAACTGGATGGAGTGGAGTTTGTGCCCGGGAAACTATCGCGCGCAGACCAGAAGGACGAGTTGCCGCTCTTGGCTTCAAATTCTGACGGGCCGCTGGCGGCGCCGCCCCATCAGAAGTTGGTCGCTTACGTTTCGCTGAAGGATGGGCGTGTCCTCAATCTGCAAACGACTGTTGAGCCGGCGCGTCCCAAAGTGGCTTTGATCGGAAAGAGCGTTCAGACCGGCCCCACCGGCTCGGCGATACGGTTCGCGAGCCAGGATCAACTTCCGCAGGACGGCCGGATGTCTTTTTTCCTGAAGACCGAAATCCCCGATAAGTTTCCGCGGACGGAAAAGATCGAGGTGGCCAACGAGGACGAGTCGTTCAGCACTCTGCTCAGCATCAGCGACGGAAACCTAATCTTACAGGATTCGCAAACCGTGCTTGCCATCCTAGTTCCACTGAAGAATTTCGGGCCATCCGCATTTGGCGCGTTGCGCTTCCGCGCGATCAGTGAAGATGGAGCCAAGGGAGATTGGCAGCCACTTGCGGATCTCGTGCGAGTCCCCTCGCTTAAGGAAATTCGCTGCCCGGACAGTCCGGATCAACCTTGCAAGCTTGGCGGGACGAATCTGTTCCTTATTGACTCGGTTGCTTCAGATTCACAATTCACACACACAACGCCCGTGCCGCTAGGTTTCGCCGACACGACGCTTACGGTTCCCCGCCCAAACGGAACGTTGCTGTACATCAAGTTGCGCGACGATCCATCAATCGCAAACACAATAGTGCTACCCGTGCTGCCAGAAGGACAGTAACTCTTCGGCGTTGTGGGCTCGATCAGGGCGTGAGCGACCGTTGATGGCGGTGATATGATTTTTCCCGCCAGCAGATTCCCTCAGAGGCGGATTTGACCGAAACCCCAACACCAGCCCGGATGACAGTTGAAAAGCGCCGCAGCACGCGTGTGGTGCGGGCTTTTCCGATCACTGTAATCGGGGTAGACGCGCTTCAAGAAGCGTTCATGGAACATACGAACACTGTGATGGTGAGCTGTCACGGCTGCAAATACCAATCCACGCACTACGTGCCGCGGGGCTCGGCCATTGAGCTACAGATTGCGCCGACACGCAAAGGGGTCCCGCCACGAAGAGTTGTCGCGAAAGTGATCTGGGTTCAAAGGCCGCGCAATGCGAAGGATGTTCTCCATGTTGGGCTGGATTTTGAGGTACCAGGTAATGTGTGGGACATTCCGGCGCCTCCCCACGATTGGTTTCCGGTTCCGGGTGAGGCGGAGTTCTCAAAGCCCGAAACCGATGAAACATTGGCGCCCTGGCCAGACGCGCAATCCTTCGAAAATGAGCAGCCGATCAACGATGGAGGCGCAACGGCTGAATGGGATGAGAGTGAAATCCTTTCCGCATGCAAAGCGGCCGATGTAGATGTACTCGAACGTGAGACGACAACCGAAGTCGAAACTGAGGCAGCAGGTAACGTGCAAATCGCCTTTAGCGATCCCCCCCTAAATGGAGATATTCGCGCGATGGTCGAAAGAACTGTTAAGGCGGCTGTCGAGCGGCTTGCCAAGTCGCTGATGGAGGAGGCTCGCAGCGAGCGCATTGCCATTGCCGCGCAGTTGGATGCGAAAGTCCAGCAAGCCGTGGAGGCCGCTATCACGAGATTGCCATCCCTCCAGCTCAAGAAATCGAAGAGACGGAGTTAGGAGCGACCACCCGCTACTCGGACGTACTTACGCCATTCGGCGCGTCGCGCCTTCTTTGTCTACCAGTTCGGATTCCCGCAGGTGAAGTTCGCGGCATCGCTCGTGCTGCCAGTCCCCTTGTAAATAGCTACCTGAGGATGCGGACAGAGCGGCCGCGTCTCATCGATCGTGCCCTTCGTCGAATGCGATGCCACGATTTTCTCGGGAGCCGCGCCGTGCTCACGCCACTGCTCCAGCGCGGTGAGTGAATCGAGCGTGTTCGGAGCAGGCCCTCCTTGGCAATGGCCCATTCCGGGAACAAAGAACAATCGCAGGAAATCTTGCGTCTTTTGCTGCCCGCCCATAGCGTGCTCGACACTCTCGTAATAATTGAGGCTGTTTTGCGGCGCGATGGCTTGATCGGCCCAACCGTGGTACATGATGATCTTTCCACCATGCGATTTGAACGCTTTCAAGTCCGGGTCGATGGCATTCACGATTGAGCCGAGGCGAGAATCCGCGAGGCGTGTGTCGCGGTCCACGTCAAAGGTGCGAAAGTCCCAGTTGGGGTTTGCGAAGACCATGTACTTGAAAAAGCCTGTGCCAATGCTAAATGGTTCGGGGCCCGCCGCCATCCCACCCCATCCCAATTCGCTTCCCGGCTCGAAGCCTGGAAATATCTGCTTGCCATCGGAATACTTCGCACCGGCGTAAATCATCTGCGCTGTCTTTACCTGCGGCGCCGTAAGGCATGTTGGAGCGTCCGGGCCTTCGCACTGAACGCTCTTGGGATCGAAAGGACAACGTGTGGGATCTTCGATGATGCCGTCGGTTACCCCGTCCTTGGAATCGCAGGCAGCGATTGCGCCCGCGCGCAGCACAGCATACTTCGACGGCGGGATATAGCTCGGCGCGTTCATTCCATCCTTCAGCGCCACCCAACTGGCGTACTCCGAACCAGCCTGAAGATGCGTGATGTAGTTCGCCGGAGCGCCGGCAATGATGCCATCGTAATCGTCCGGGTAGCGCTGTGCCTCAGTGAGGCCCTGCTTGCCGCCCGTCGAGCAGCCGTTCCAATAGGAAAGTTTCGCGGCGGAGCCGTAGAATGCCTGAATGATCAGTTTGGAATCCACCGTCATTTCGTGCACGGCGCGATACGACCAATCGATGAGCTTTTCGGGATGACCCAGGGCCCAGCTTTCGTCGTTGCCAGACGCGTGGCCGGTATCGGTGCCGGCGGTGGCATAGCCTCGCTTCAGGGCGGTTTCAAGCGCTGTGTATCCGATTTGACCGATGAAGCCGCCATTGCCGACGGCTTCGAATTTTCCGTTCCAGCTCGCGGCCGGAGGAAGCCACACTTCGAAGCTGATATGCGAATCGCTCGTGGGCGCGGAAAACGCGATCACTCGGCAAAAAGGCTGGGAGATATGAAGATCGCGCGCTGGCCCGATCGGCCCGGGGGGAATTGGAATCACGAGATCCGGGGGCGGATTGATGGCCGTGGCGGAGGTGACTGTTGCGTTGGGAATCTTAAGAGATTTCAGACTGTCGCAAGCCTGCTGCGCCCCGGATTGTTCAGGTGCAGTTACGAAAATCGAAAGACAAATGAAAAAGGAAAAGAGTGCGAGCCAACGCCTCATACCGATGCCTCCGTAAATTGCACACTCCGAATGCTTGCGTGTGACGTATACACCGCAGCGTGCTTGCGTGCAAGAGTTCTAGTTGAGAGTAGATCTCGCCGTTACGATTGCGACAGTAAGACCGTTTGGACCAAGCCCGGCAGCGGCGGTGTAAGTTGCCTTTCGAGGCGCCGACGATGGCTCAATCGCCTGATCTAGGGGGAAGATACAGAGTCAGACACCGCCGGGGATGAGGCGTATTGTCTCGAGCTGGAATTGTCCCGGGCGAAATAGTTTCGCTGGTACAGTCCCCGGTAGATTCTGCCGGCAATTTCAGAGGCGTGGGGCCCGCTGATAATGCGGCTGCCTCCGTGGAGCAACACCACAATCACGATTTTCGGGTGAGCTTGATCGGCGTACGAGACAAACCAACCGAGGCGTCCGCCCAGGCCTTCATCGTTGCACGTGCCTGTCTTCCCAAGGTCCTGCTCGCCATCGGGGTCGTAGCTGCGCTTGGCCGTCCCGTAAAGAACGGCAGCGAGCATTCCTTCTCGCAGGTCCGGAAGTAGCGGAGCAATATCGAATTGCTCGCGAACCCGTGGCTGGAAATTCTCGCGCTCGGCTTCCGTGCGGGGGTATTGCAGATAATATTGCGTTCCTCCATTAGCCAGCATTCCAACCAGGGATGCAAGCTGGAAGGGCGTGATGCGAATACCTTCGCCGAAGCTCGACATGCGCGCCACTCCCCCGAAGAGCGGCGCCGATGGAGGCAGCGATCCGGGCTGCTCTTCGGGAATGTTGTAACCCACGCGCTGCCCCAGGCCGAGCAGAGCGTCGTATTTCAACACTCGATCGAAACCCAGCCGCGTTCCCACTTCCTCGAAGAACTTGTTATTGGAATGCGCCATTGCCTCAGTCAAATTGATGTACCGCCGGGATGAAACCCGGATCATGGTGTCGCGGGTGATCACCCCTTCCTTCAAGGCGGCCAGCGCGACGAAAGGCTTGATCGTCGAGCACGGCTCGAAACCCGCCGAGAAAGCCATCTTCTGGTTCACGATGGACAGGATCCGGCCGTTCGTAGGATCCACTGCCAGCACGGAGCCTTTTTCGTGCCCCAAGGCATCCACTGCAATATTGCGCACCACGGGATCGTCGTTAGCGACGATGTCATCCTTCGCGGGATCGACGTATTTCACGACTCTTGCCCGGTGCCGGTAATGATGGCGCGCTGGGGCTTTCCCGAACGCAGTTGGGGGAATGCCAATAAGGGTGAGACACAAGATCGAGACGGCTTGTCTAAGAGCTGGGATCGTTTTCATATGGCAAAAGTTAGATGCGGCAACGCCCTGGCGCGGTGAGCCGAGGCTCAGTCTAAGTAACTGCAGCGCGCCTACGCAACTAAATTACCCATGTATTTTCCATCCGTGTACGCGAAGGCGCAACTGGTCAGGCGTACAGCTTGGCGGTCCACTGTTCTTGCAGTTACCTCTTTGGACGCCACTCCGGACGCAACTTCCCGCCAGTCTGCTGCTGCGGTACCATAGAACAGCGGACGAACCGTGTCGGAGGCAAGGACAGAATGTTCATCGCGAAGTGGGCACCCTTCATTCTGCTACTTTCGCTGTCAGGGCACACTGCCGCGCGGCAATCGCAGGCTGGACCCCCGTCCACATCGGGCCAGCAGCAGGATTCACTCGCTGCGGCCGCCCGCCGCGCGCGCGAAGCTAAGAAGGACCAGGCGAAACCCGCCAAAGTTTGGGACAACGATAGTCTGGCCTCCGTATCCGGCGCCATAAGCATCGTGGGACAACCCGCCGCTCCTGCCGGCAGTCCGGCGTCGGCGGCCGGCGGTAAGTCCCCAGCCGGCAATCCGCCCGCCGCGGACAAGTCGGCGATCGAGGCCGACCTAAGCGCCGCCAAAGCCAATCTCCAGAGTCTTAAAGACGATCTCGATTTGCTTCAGCGCAAATACGCGCTCGACCAGCAGACTTACTACGGTACGCCCGATTATTCTTCCGATACAGCCGGCGCCGCTGCCTTGGCTGACGAGAAGAGCCAGATCGATTCCAAGCAGCAGGAAATCACCGACGCCGAAAAGAAGGTTGCCGATCTACAGGCTCAATTGGACGCCGCTAACAAATCGTCGAGCGCGCAATAGAACCTTCACGGACCTGGGGTCGGCGCCTCGGCGCCCGGAAAATCCATTATTACGATCTTTCCATCGGGCTCGCGTTCTAGCGTGGGCGCATATTCACCCAACATTTCCCGCCTCCACCACACCCCCCACTCGCGCCTGGCTTGTTCGCTCGTGAACCAATACTGATAGAGCACGCTGCGCACCTCTTTCGGCGGCGTCCCTGGGAATGGATTGCTCACAAACAGTTCCAGCACGTCCTTGTCATTTGCTAGAAGCCTCTCTTCGGTCCACAACACGAAGCGGTATTCGCGCCAGTTCCCCAGTGACGCGAACCACAAGTTCCACTCGAAACGCGGCTGATACGGTGCGTAGATTCCAGGTGGCTTGCTTGGATCCTGTGGCTTGTACCGGAATGGATACGCGAGCCAAGTCTTTCCATCCAACGAGCCTTGGAACTCGATCTCATACCGCTCGTGGGTCATGTTGGCAAACAGAGCGTAGCGATTTGCGATTCGAAATGGTTCGAGCATGGTCACCGGCTTTTGCGGCAGCGGAACGCTCGGCGCCAGCGTCCAGATGAAAATGGCCGTCGTCGCATAAAAAACCAGACCCAGGCAAATTCCTTGCACCGCCATGCGTAGCGGCTTGAGCCGTCGGCGCCAGACCCTGCGCCAATTATCTAGTGGAATTTCTGCTGCTAAAACTGCGTCGCGCCGACGTTCGAGTACGCTTCGAATCCGCTGCGGCACGATCCATTCCACGAAACGATCGTCGAGCAAGAGGAACCCGAGCGAAAACACCAAATAATTCAAGAACGCATAATTTCCGGTCAGAATGATGCTGATTTCAAACGGCGCAACGATCCAGAAACATGCGATTCGAAATCGCCGCGGCAGGAATACCATCCACACCAGCACCAGTTCGATCGCCAGCGTGTAAAACACGGCCGACGCGTGAAACCAGTGTGGCAGGTGGCCCACATGCCATCCAATCCATGTCGGCAGCGGCCCATTCTGATAGTAGTCGTCCATCGCCGTGAAATTGCGCCACGACGTATCGCCGCTGGCCATTTTGGCGAAGCCCGATTCGAAATAAATGCGGAACCATTCCCACCGCAGTAGAAACAAACTTGCCCGCGATGGCGGATTCGCGCGCCCCAATCCCGGCAAAAATCCCGGCGGCGCGAAGAACAGGCTGATGAAGCCCGCCCCAAGGAGCATCCCGTCCGATTGATAGCTTGCGAAATCTTGCGCCGCGCCAATGAAGGAAAGGAAGCAGACGAAGCATACGGCCAGTGTTGCCCGCGGCCAAATGTTCAGCGTCAGCAGAATGGATGCCGCAAGCCCGACCCAGCAGACCGTCGTCAGCGCGCGGTCGCTCGAACTGAGCCAAAAAAGCGTGGGCGCGAACCAAAAGCGCGCCGAATGCAGCGCCGACGAAACCGCCTGTAGATAATCTCCGGCGGGAAGTATCCCGCTGGGACCCAGAAGACCCCTAATTTGGAAAATCAGCGAATAAAATGCGGAGAGATAGATGAGTCCGAGCGCCCGCAGGAAAATCCATCGTGGCCAGAGATGCCCGGGGTGGTTTTCGTCGGAAATTTCCGGGCCGAGCAGCCATTCCACCGCCGCCTTTAGGCGTTCTTCCATGGACCGCGATTATACTGGCGTTAGGTTGCCGAGCCTGCACCTTCGCGGCGAAAGACTTGGGGCGTACCTCAGTAGCTCCTGCAAACCGTTTGCGGGTCCAGAAATTAGCGCCGCGGATAATCGCCCGGCAACGAGCGCAGGTAGGCGATGACAGCTTGCGCGTCCGCGTGGCTCATGTGGTAGATGTGCATCGGCGGCTGGATAGGCAGTCCGTTCGGACCGACGCCCTGTTCGAGAATTTGCTCGCCCTGTTCGTCGGTAAACTGCTCGAACCCCGCCAGCCCGGGCGCGTGCATGGCCCAGTTCGTAGTGTGGTGAACGGGCGTGATCCAGATCGCCGCGCCTTGCAGTCTCCGGGACTCATCCAGATTGCCTCTGCTGTCCCGCGGCGTGTGGCATTCCTCGCACATCGCCACGTTCTCAACCAAATACCGCCCTCGTTCCACGTTTCCCGGTTCGCCCGCGGAGGAAGCCGCCTTCTGCCCGGCAGGCTTCTGCACGGCAGCCTTCTGCGGAGATGTTTTGGAACTCTCGCGCGACGACAAGCGCGACGCCCCCAATCCCACCGCGACAAACACGAACAAACATAGACCCAACCGAATCATTGATTTCATGAGGTTTTTAGTCCTGGATTAAGAGATGCGGCAGGTTTCGCTCGATCGTTCATTGCCGCTTGCACGCGAAAGTATCCCAAAAACAGCGTTTCCCTGTCCATTAGGTTTTTTCATTTTCCGTGCCTGCTTTTTTTCCGCATCCGCTATTTCACCGCTACCTCCCTCGATAGCCGTGCCAGCGCCCACTTCGCATGTTCCGCAATCAGCGAATCATCCGAAGATGCCAGCCGGTCGAGCACGTGAATCACACGTGCGTACTCCCCCGCGCTCTTTTCCAATCCCGAATTTCCCAACGCCACGCACGCATTTCGAACCAAGCCTCGCCACTTGGCGCGTTTCACCGCGCTCCGGCGAAAAATCGTGCTGAATTCCCGCTGCGAAAGTCCCGCCAGCCATTCAAGCTCGGGCCAAAGCAGCGAGAATCTAGTTTCATCATTCGAGCTTTCCCGATCGCACGGATCGATTTCAGTCCCTGAAACCTCTCGCGGCTGAAAAGCGGTCAGGTTCGTCACCGGAGCCTTGCGGTTCCACGGACACACGTCCTGGCAAATGTCGCACCCGATCACCGCCGCTCCCATCTGTGGACGAAGCTCTTCCGGAATCGCGCCACGCAGCTCAATCGTCAAGTACGAGATGCAGCGCCGCGCATCGAGTACGTACGGTTCCGGAAACGCTTGCGTCGGGCACGCCTCCAGGCAACGCGTGCAGCTTCCGCACAAATCTGCTGGTGGCGCTTGGCCGGCTGCAAGCGACGCTTCAAGCTCCATCGTGGTAACGATCACGCCGAGAAAAAGCCACGAGCCGAGCCGCGAGTTGATCAAGCACGTATTTTTCGCGAGCCAGCCAAGGCCCGCGTATTTTGCCGCCACTCGCTCGATGATCGGCCCCGTGTCCACATAGAAACGCGCCTCGAAGGGTTCCGGAAACTGCGCGCGCATTTCCGTGATCAACCCCCGCAGCTTTTCCTGAATCACTTCGTGATAGTCATCGCCCCACGCGTAACGCGAAATCCATCCGCGCGGCGATTCATCAGTCGCGTCGTGCGCTTCCTCGCGAGATGAAAGCGATGATCGAGTCATCGAGAGCGGCTGCGCGTTGTAATTCAGCGCCACGACGATCAGGCTCCGCGCCCCTTCCATCACCAGCCGCGGATCGCCACGCCGCCCGTCATGCAGATACTTCATCTCTCCCGCGTATCCTCGCGCTAGCCAATCAGGCAGGTGGCGAAGTTCCTCAAACGCTTCCGGCTCGCCCGAGTTTGTCGAATGCGCGGCCTCCCGATTCACCGGCGCGACGCCGCACAGATCAAATCCCGCGGTGCACGCACGTTCGTTGATCCATTGCGTTCGCTCGGCCGGCGTCATCTTCCGATCATGCACCAAGCGAGCGCCGACGAAAAGTCAGGTTTCCCTTTCCGGCGCGCTGCGAGCAAATGCCCTAACGAGGGCGCCCTGGCTGTTTTCGCGCTTCGCGATTGCCGTTCAGGCCGATTCGCGCTATCTGTATGAACCGGAGAACGCAACCTATGGACAGACGATCTTTCTTCAAGGGAGCAGCCGCGTCCTACGCCGCTCTTTCCGCCGGGCTCGCAGCCAGCGCCGCACAGTTCGGCGCCGCACAAGCGCACCCTGCCCAAGTCACCATGCCCGTGCGCAATGAAGATGCCGCGAAGCCTCGCAAAGTGCCCTACAAGCGCATTGCGACCGAAGAAGCCTGGGGCCCGCCCGAAATGTTCGCAATGTACCGCAAATTACTCGACGAAAATCCCTACGCCCACCCGGGGCTCGCCAGCATGTGGGGAGACACCGGCGGCAGCCGCGGCGACGGAGGCGGCAGCGGCGGCAATCCGATCGTTACCAGGCTGGTCGATATGGGCGAGCGCCGCCTCAATGACATGGACGCTAGCGGTATTGACCTCGCGCTCCTGCTCCTCACCGCGCCCGGGGTGCAGGTCTTCGATGCCGCAACTGGTTCCTCGCTCGCCGCGTCGACCAACGATCAGCTAGCCGAGGCGATTCGCAAGTATCCCGCTCGCTTCGCCGGTCTCGCCGCCATCGCTCCGCAGGACCCCAAAGCCGCCGCCAAGGAAATCGAACGAGCTACGAAGCATCTCGGCCTGAAGGGAGCTGTCGTCAATTCACACACCGAAGGCGAATATCTGGACGACCCAAAATTCTGGGGCATCTTCGAGGCTGCCGAAGCCCTGAATGTGCCGATTTACATTCATCCGCGCGAGCCTTCCCCGCAAATGCTTCAGCCATTCCTGCAGCGCGGCATGGAGCGGGCGCTCTACGGCTTTGGCGTCGAGGTCGGCCTGCACACACTCGCTCTCATCACCAGCGGGACATTCGATCGTTTCCCGAACCTCAAAATTGTTATCGGCCATGCGGGCGAGGCTCTTCCGTACCTGCTATATCGCATCGACTACTGGCAGGTGCACAAAAAGCCGTTCATGCCAAAACTGAAGATGCTCCCCAGTGAGTACATGCGGCGCAACATCTACGTAACTACCAGCGGGGTTCCGTGGGCCCCCGCTATCCTCCTGGCTCAGTCCGTGCTGGGAGTGGATCGCGTGCTCTACGCGATGGATTACCCCTACCAGTTTCAAATCGAGGAAGTCACGATGACCGACAACCTGCCCTTAAGCGATACCGACAAAAAGAAGCTTTTCCAGACCAATGCCGAAAGCGTGTTTTCGTTGTGACGGGCCCTCAGCTAGCCCTGTAGTAGGATCTCGCCGGCATTCGCGGTGCCCCGACCGGAGGAAATACCACGCCCCAGAATTTAGGTGAAGGCTCCAGGAACTCGAAGCCCACAAGCCGCTTATTCATTTGCAGCGGTCCCACAAAAACCACGCGAGCGTCTCTCGTTTCGCTCGTAGCTCGGTTCACCATCACCAGCTTCTGGCTTACGCAGACGGGAGATTTCAGAGCCACCAGCCCGCCCCACAAGCTCACCTTCACGGAGTGCGCCTCCTCAAGGGCGAATCGTTTGTCTGTGCCATGCTCGTAGACTCGCATCGCTATGCGTAGGGTCACACGACTGCTGCGTCGAGTTTTGATCCCATTCCCGTTGGGCATGCCCTCCTCCGTGGATGTCGGCATAGGTTAGGTTCCCGTTAGATTGGGTGAGGATTTTACTTTTTTCAATGGTACTGAAGGACTAAGGGCGCCTGCGTGCCGGCGGCGTGGCTGCGGGCACTCTTGCCTGCGCAAATAGGTCGAGGCATTCGGTAAGCACACAGGCTGTCCGACTAGCAGACCCCGTCACCGCCGGCGGCGCGTTTTGCTTGTAACCGCGCCGCCGTATTGCATACAATCGCCGGACGCTCACCGCGCCACGGGAGAACTGAATGAGCCACCGGATTGCCGCCAAGATTACAGCCGTAGCCGGTTACCTTCCGCCGCGCGTCGTCACCAACGCCGATCTGGAAAAAATTGTCGACACCACTGACGAATGGATTCGCACCCGCACCGGCATCCGCGAGCGCCACTATGCCGAGCCTGGCGTGGCCTCCTCCCACCTAGGGACGGAGGCCGCAAAAAAACTCCTGGCGGCGAAAGCCCTGGCCCCGGAAGAAATCGACATGATCGTGGTGGCAACTGTGACGCCCGACATGCTTTTCCCGGCTACCGCGTGCCTCATTCAAAACCGCCTGGGAGCCGCCAAAGCCTGGGGTTTCGACCTTTCCGCCGCATGTTCCGGATTCGCTTACGCGCTCACGGTAGGGGCGCAGTTCGTTGGCGCGGGATCGCATAAGAAAGTTCTCGTCATCGGCGCCGATGTGATGACCTCCATCCTGGATTTCAAGGACCGCGCCACCTGCGTCCTTTTCGGTGACGGCGCCGGAGCCGTTCTTTTGGAACCCGCGGCTAATGATGCCGAAGGCATCATCGATTTCGCCCACGACATTGATGGTTCCGGTGGCGGCAATCTCTATATGCCCGCCGGAGGTTCGCTTCACCCGCCATCGTGCGAAACCGTCGAAAAGCGCATGCACTACGTTCACCAGGAAGGTCAGCAGGTCTTCAAATATGCCGTCAAGCGTCAGGCCGAGCTTGCTTGCCAGATGCTCGAACGCAACGGTATTTCGAGCCGCGACCTCGCCCTCGTCGTGCCCCACCAAGCCAACCTGCGTATCATCCGCGCCATGCAAGAGCGCCTCGGCGTGGACGATTCGAAAGTCCTCGTCAATATCGACCGCTACGGAAACACCACCGCCGCCACGATTCCGCTGGGTTTGGTCGACGCCGTCGAGCAGAAGCGCCTGCGCAAGGGCGACCTCGTTTTGCTCGTCGCCGTCGGCGCCGGTTACACCGCTGGCTCCGTCCTCATGCGCTGGTCTTACTAGACTGGAACCCGCCCTCCCGCCTTGCCGTCATTCCGAGTGGAGTGTCCCGCGCTTCTGGTTTTGCGCGAAGCGCCGGGACACCAGAAAGGGCTCCCAGGTCGACGGTTAGTCGAGCCTGGGAGATGTGTCGAGGAATCTCTCTTGGATGTCAGCAGCAGCCAAAAATTCACCACACCGCGTTTTTCAAGCAGGATTACATCTTTGCTTTTTGTTCGCCCCATGCTACAATGCCTTCCGATAAATCAGCCGTGCGGCCCCGCGTCTCTCTGCTAGAATCGGGCCGCCCGCCGTAGGCGGGACCTAAACGAAACACCCTTCGAGGTAAATCATGACCGACGAAAAATCTAAAAACCTGGATTTGGCAATTTCGCAAATTGAAAAGCAGTACGGCAAAGGCTCGATCATGCGGCTGGGAAATCGCGACGTCCTCGTTCCCGTCAGCGTCATTCCTACCGGCTCCATCTCCATCGACGCCGCTCTCGGCGTTGGCGGATTTCCGCGCGGCCGCGTAATCGAAGTGTATGGACCGGAGTCGGGCGGCAAGACCACGCTCACCTTGCATGTGATCGCCGAGGCCCAAAAAACAGGCGGCATCGCCGCGTTTATCGACGCAGAGCACGCGCTCGATCCCATCTACGCCCGGAAACTCGGAGTGGATGTGGACAATCTGCTCGTCTCGCAGCCCGATAATGGCGAGCAAGCCTTGGAAATCGCCGAAGCGCTGATCCGTTCCGGCGGCGTCGATGTGGTTGTCGTGGACTCGGTCGCCGCGCTGGTGCCCAAGGCCGAACTCGAAGGGGAAATGGGCGAGCCGCAAATGGGCTTGCAGGCGCGCCTGATGTCGCAGGCGCTGCGCAAACTCACCGCGATCGTTTCGAAGTCCCGCACCTGCCTGATCTTCATCAACCAGATTCGCGAAAAAATCGGCGTGATGTTCGGCAACCCCGAAACCACCACCGGCGGCCGCGCGCTGAAATTCTATTCGTCGATTCGCGTCGATATCCGTCGAATTCAATCCATCAAGGATGGCGATCGCGTGGTTGGCTCCCGCACCCGCGCCAAAATCGTGAAGAATAAGGTGGCGGCGCCCTTCCGCGAGGCGGAGTTCGATATTCTCTACGGCGAAGGCATTTCCCGCGAGGGCGATCTGCTCGATCTGGCGGTGAACAACAACATTCTCGAGAAGTCCGGCTCCTGGTTCAGCTACAAGGGTGAACGCATTGGCCAGGGACGCGAGAATGCCCGTCAATTCTTGAAGGACAACAAGGATGTCCTGGCGAAACT
>DATDMO010000378.1:0-12493 GCA_036518755.1 Candidatus Acidiferrales bacterium
GGCGGACAACTCAACCACACGGCATTATGGCGGCACGGGTTTGGGGCTGACCATCTCGACGCGATTGGTCGAGAAGATGGGGGGAATCGTCTGGGTGGAAAGCGAAGTCGGGCAGGGCACGCAATTTCACTTCACAATTCGTCTAGGGGCGGTGGATGCGGCGGGAATCGTCATGGGGACGATTGCTCCGCCGGAGATTTTGCGCGGCGTAAGAGTGTTGATCGTGGATGACAACAGAACCAATCGGCGGATACTCGAGGGGATGCTGAAGCGCTGGGAGATGAAGAGCACGTCGGTGGCAGGCGGAGAAGAAGCTCTCGAGCAGCTATCCGCAGCGTGGGAGGCGAGCGAGCCGTTTGGGCTGATCCTGATGGACATGCACATGCCTGAAATGGACGGGTTCGGCCTCGTCGAGCACATCCGCCGGCGGCCCGAACTATCCACTGCGACGATCATGATGCTTACTTCGGCAGGACATAGGGGCGACGGAGAACGGTGCAAGGAATTGGGAGTGTCCGCATACTTACTGAAACCCATCAGGCAATCCGAATTGCGCGAGGCCATCGCGCGGGTGCTGGGGGCGCGGGAACAAACTGGAGCCATTCCGCTGGTCACGCGCTATTCCCTGGCGGACGCTCACGAACCGGGAGCATCGCTGCAAATCCTGGTTGCAGAGGACAACGTTGTGAATCAGCTTTTGGTCCGCCGGATGCTGGAGAAGAGAGGGCATCGAGTGGTTGTTGCCAGCAACGGGAGCGAGGCCGTGGTGGAAATTGAGAAAGGAGTTTACGACCTCGTCCTGATGGATGTGCAGATGCCCGAAATGGATGGGATCGAGGCCACGTTAGCCATCCGAGAAAAAGAGAAAGG
This sequence comes from Candidatus Acidiferrales bacterium, assembly GCA_036518755.1. GTDB lineage: Bacteria > Acidobacteriota > Terriglobia > Acidiferrales > UBA7541 > Palsa-295. The sequence goes on from DATDMO010000378.1 coordinate 871, forward strand.
GCGAAGCGACGGAAGCCACCAAGCAATCGTCGCTCTGACCGCACATGCCATGAAAGGAGATCAGGAGCGCTGCAAAGCAGCGGGCATGGACGGCTATCTCACCAAGCCCATTCGCCCCCAGGAATTGAACAGTCTCTTGGAGGGTTACGTGGCGGCAAGAATGAAAGCTATTACCACGCCTTAGTCTTCCTCCCTAAGTGGTCGTCGGAAATTTCAGGATCAACAGTCTGCGTATCGCCAGCCACGCGAATGCCGCTTTAGGGGTGCTGAGCATCGGGCCGGAAGGGTGCGGGGGTGTGACGTGTGATGGGGAGTCCGGGACGGTCACCACCCGCCGTTGGGAGTGGCAGCGAGTTGGTAGCGCGTCCCGGGCTTTGCCCACGAGGGAAGCCTGTCGGTGGAGGCGGCTTCGCTTAAGCTGCTTGCGATGGGCCGGTGATGCGATGCCTCCATTTACCTAATGTCCGGTTCAAAGGATGGCTGCGGTGCAGGAATGCGAGCAAGGGCTCGCGGCGTGTACCGATTTTTTGCAGCGCGCGACGAATGCGAAAGTCGCGGCCCGCAGACACCAGTCCTTTCTCAAGCGTATCAATCGCGTCCTGCGTCCGACCGCACTGTTGGTAAACTTCGGCGAGATTCAGGTAGAGCTGGGCGTGATTGTGCCTCATCCCCAGAGCTTCTTGGCACAACGCTTCCCCATCGCCAAAGCGCTTTTCGGCAACGGCTGCAAGGAGTCCCGTGTAGGAAAGATAGAACGGGTTTTTGGGGGCTATGCCCAGGGCGCGACGGGCATGAAGAAGAGCTTCGCTGGGGTCGCCATCACGCAGGTGCTTCAGACACTCCTTGAAATCCGACATGCCGGCATCAGCAGGGGAAGTGGTTCCGATCCAGTGGGACATGGGTTCCATCCTTGCCCTACAGAAAAGCGATTGCAGGGCCGGAAGTAACGCTAACGCGGTCGCGTCAGGAGATAAATAGGTCGTGGGACCAGATTTCGTTCCAGTCCTTCTGCCTGTACTGAGTGACAGGCGAAGAAATGGCTGCAGGTGAGCGGAGTGCCGAGGAGTCTTCCTTAGCGAACGAAGCCGGTTGCTCTTAAGCGGCTTTGCGAGCTGGGGGCGCGGTCTGTAAAACTTCGATGGCCTTCTTTACGACCGGATCAGTGGGGGAACTGGATGGCGCGCCCAGATTATGATCGTCGATCTCGGCGACGTCATCCGGTACGGAACGAACTGGCCGAGTAGGCACAACGCCATCGACTGGAATCTCTTTGCCCGACGGCGTGTAATAAGTTGCAACCGTAAGAATCAGAGCTGATCCATCATCGAGCGGAATGAGCTTCTGCTCAGAAGCAATGCCGTAGGTGCGGTCGCCGATGGTTTCGCCGCGGTGATTATCAGCAATGGCTGCGGCGACGATTTCAGCGGGACCAGCGGTGCCGTTGCCAATCAGCACCGTCACGGGTTGGGTCCAGACAACCTTGGATGGATCGGCACTGGAAACCACCGGCGTAACGGTCTGCCCCTTCAGGGTGGCGATGGTGCCAGAAGAGAGGAATAGCTGGGCGGTGGAGATGCCTTCCTGGTCTTCACCAACCGCGCAATCGCGCAAATCGAGGATCAGCTTGTGAGCTCCTAGACGCTGAAATTGAGCGAGTTCGTCGCGAATGCGCTTCGTTTCACCAGAATCGAATTCAGGAACATGCAGATAGGCGATGTCGCCCTCGAGCTTGTCCTCCACGAGCTTCGGAACGGGAAGCTTCTCCAAAGTAAGATCTACGTCTTCGGGCTCGGTTTTGCCGCGGCGGATCACCGAGAGTTTCACAACCGTGCCGGGATCACCGCTTAGCAGGAGTTGAGCTTGCTCGACAGCCATCTGTCCCGTTGTGAAGCCAGCGATCTTTTCCAGGACATCGCCCAACTCCAAACCAGCCTTCCTGGCGGGACTATCCGGCAAAGCGGAAATTACACTGATGTACCCGAAACGCTTGGTGAGAGCCACGCCGGCACCGGCCTTGGAGTTGGCAGCGCTGCGTTCTTGAAAGTCTTTGTATTCGAGAGGACTGAGATAGCTGGATTGGGAGTCGAGGGAATCGAGGAGTCCGTGGAGAGCGCCGCTGGTGACTTGGTGCATGTTCGGGTCGTCGACGTAGTCGCGCTGGATGTGCTCGAGCACCTCGCTATAGACAGTAAGGGCGCGGAAGGCTTTGTCGTCCGAGGACCGGCCCATGACATAGCCGGCTGTAACATAAAGGAAGACGACGGCCGACATCGCGATAACGATTTTCTTGGTGAGAGAACTCATTCCCGTATCCTCTTGCCCCTGCGCAAAACGTTGACGCGTCGAACGGTGTCTCCACAGAATACGCTTTGAGCAATCCCACATCTGGGATTGGGTGCGCGCCTTGCCTAGAGACGCCCATTATAGCATCGGGCCGGGGAGCGCGGCTACTTGTGGGCCAAGGTTTGCCGGCTTCCGGGGATGCTGCACGAATCGGCGTCAGCGAGCGGCATGGCAGCTGTAATGTAGGTCTGAGAGATTCGGTCGTGCCAGGTGAAGCGGTCTTCGTCCCATAGCGCCCAGAAGAAGCCGATCGCCAACGTGGCGCCCGAAAGCAAGTATCCGAAGACCCGCCACAGAAGCTGTCGAGTATCGGGAAGGCCACCATCGAGGCGAACGATGGAAAGCCCGCGCAACTGCATCCCAGGAGTCGATCCGGCGAGGATAACAAAAAGGGAAAAGTACAAGGCGTAAAAGAGATACGCGATCGCCACATACACGATGGCATCGCTTCTGCCAAGTGTAAGTTCACCTCCGGCCGACCGGCTGGCAAACAGGAACAGGCCCACGAATCCAGCGCAAGTGAGAGCCAGGAAGCACATGTCGATGTAACACGCTGAGCGGCGATGGGCCATGCTCGCGACGGGTACGAGAGCGGTCTGTGGGCGAGCGCGGTCGTAGGGCGAACTCGAAAAATCCAGCTCTGGCTGGACGCGGATTTCGACGCGTTCCGTGCGGGCGGGTTTTGCGCGTGGGCGAGGTGCGGGGCGCTCGCGTACATCGTCACCTAGATCCAAGGTGGCATGGGTCGGCGAGGCTTTCTTAAAGGGAAGGCCCGATTGGGTGTCGCGGGAATGGGTGCCCAAGTGGCCGCGGCGCGCGCGATATTGCTCGAGGCGTCGCGACACCTCCGTGCGCCATTCCGGCTCGGCGCCTTCGGCGAGATGGCCGGTGCCGACTGCCACGGACTCGTAAGTTTCCTCGTTTTCAGCTGGGGAGGCGGTGCAGAAAGAGCAACTCTCCGTGTCGTCGAGCAGGAGAGCGCCACACTTCGGGCATATGTGAATCACTGGTCCGTTTTGCGCTGCGGAAAGTCCCAGTGGAACTTGCGGATCATATCACGCGGAGGAAAGCGGCGGCGGAGAAAAACCGCCGCTTGGTGTATCCGATTGCGCAACAAGGCGCTGTTCCCAAATCAGGAAATGGCGCGCTTCAAGAAATCGTCGATGCGAGCGTTCGCCGGAGTCCCCAGCGGCAGAGGGAAAATATTGAACGCATGCGGGGCGCCTGGATACACGTCCAACTCCGCTTGATTTCCCGCGGCGATCCAGCGCGCGTACAGGAAGAGCGTATCGTCCAGCAGCGGATCAATTGTTCCCACGGTGAAAATCGACGGAGGCATGTTTTTCAGGTCGGCGTAGAGCGGAGATACATCCGGATCGCGCGGATTTACGCCGGCCGGAAGATACGCCTCGCGGAATTTGTGTATGCTGATCTTCCCCACGAGAATTCCTCTGTCGGGAGTGAGCGTTTGGCTGGGAGTCATCGACGAATCGAAATTGCCGTATGAGAGAACCGCGGCGCGGAAGCCGGTATAGCCGTGGCGATCGCGCATGCGAAGCAGCGTGGCTGCTGTAAGGGTGGCTCCAGCCGATTCGCCGCCGATCGAGAGCACGTCCGTGCCAAACTCCGACTTCGCATTTTTGGTAAGCCACACGGCGACGGACTCGCAATCATCCCATGGCGCCGGATACGGATTTTCGGGCGCGAGGCGGTACTCGACGCTAGCGCAAGCCATGCCCGTGCTCTGCACGATGCGTTCGAGCATGGGATCCTGCCCTTCGGCAGAGCCAAAGACCAACCCGCCGCCATGAATATGGATGTAGACGCCCTTCGCGCGTTCCGGCGCGATCACGCGGACTGGAACTTTGTGGCCGCCTTTGCCATCAATTTGGATGGTACGCGCGCGCGCGGACTTTTCGGGCGGCGGAAATGGGCCCCGGCCGGCGGCAGCTGCCGCGCGAAAGGCCGGCGCGCCGATGTCCCACCAATCGGGACCAGCCGACATCGCTTTACGGAAGGCTTCATTCGCCGCAAGAGTTTCCGCGGAAATTGCCTGGGGCTTGAATACCGAAGGGTCGAAGAGACTGCTCTTGGCAGGGCTTGCTTCGCTCATTTCAGTGCCTCCGAATCGTCGTTTCGTCGTCGCGGAGTATATCACTCGGTGAATCTGGTTCAACTGCCGTGCCAGCATTCGTGGGACGCGCTTCAGCAGCGATCAGCGATGCTCGGGGCGAGCTGCGATTAAGCCCTTGTCGTACATCGCGGCGTAATTCAAATACTGGCTCGCGGGATCGTGCGGATAGCTGATTTCAACTTTCTCGATCTCGCCGGTTTTGCTGAAGCGGGCCGTGAGTCGCGAATTGATGCCTGCCCAATAGCTCGGCAGGCCTAGCTTTTCGAAGCGTGCGCGTATCTGATCGCGCAGAGCGGGGTCGAAGTGCGAGCCGTACTTATCCACTAGAGCCTTGATGGCGGCGTAATCGCCTTCGGCCTTGATGCGCATTAGTTCGGCGAGCAACATGCCGACGCCCTCGCGCATCTTGGCGTAGTCCTTCACGCGAATGTACGTTTTGCCATCGCGTTGGAACTGCTCGATGCCGCCGGTTTTGTCCATGATGTAGTAGACGATGAGCGCGCGGTCGCGATCATGGTCTTCCTCGAGCGTGTCGCCCGCGGGAATGCGCCGCAGTTGCGTCAGCGCAACACGGGCTGCGGAATCGTACATGGCCTTGGCAACTTCGTCCTGGTCGGTGACGAGGCCGAGTTCCTTCAATTTCGGGTCCCACACATTCCACAAGGCCATCAGGTCGGCGCGGCCTTCTTCAAGGGTGGAAAAATACTCCTTCAGCTCGGGTTCGGCCCCGTGGATGAGCCTCGGACTCAGCTTGCCCGAGCCGTGGCCGATCACTTCGTGCAGGGCGGTCATCAACTCATCAGCCTTGTCGCCGTACTTCTTGTCGCGAGCGATTTCTTCGGGCGACGAAGCGAACTCGTTAAGGATGGCATCTCCGCTGGCCGCGTCCAGCGTGCGGCTGCTGCCGGTAAAAAGGAAATTCTTCGTGCCGTATTTTTCGTGAATCTGATTTTCATTGGGCAGATTGTCGCCAATGGTGTTCACTTGAAAGTCGCCCGTTTCGATCAGCGTTTCAACGGCCTTCACGACTGGAGGTTTGAAGGAGGTCTTTTTGTAGTTGGCGTCCCAAGGCGCCTTTTGCTCGAAGTAGTTCGCGTTGTTGGCAAGTTTGAGCATGGTGTCGGTGACCGGCTGGTCGGTGATGGTCACGAAACCTTGCGAGCTGCCTTTCGCGCCGCGCGCGTCGCGGTATATCTCCACAAACCCATTCGAAAAATCGACCGTGGCGTTGTTCTGCACCCAGTCGGCGTCGAATTTCAGCCAATCGTTGGGATCACCGGTTTGGTAATAGCGGATCAGGTCGGCGATCACCTGACCCTGCTGCGGATCGGCAAATCCCCGGGCTTTCTCGAAGCATTCGTTTGCTTTCTTTAGAAACGTTGCATAAAGACCCGGAGGAACGGAGCGGTCCGGCGTGCCGGCGCGGTAAACCTCCTCGTGAAGGCTGCCGTCCGCGCCCCGTACCACGCGCGAATTCAGCGGATGCTCGTCGTGAAAATCCCTCAGGTCCGCGAGCGAAAGGCCGGGATAAAAGGTGTTGGAGCTGGCCTGCACAATGTCCATGCCCGGCCCGGGACTCTTCGCCGTGATCATTGGCTCGAAGTTCGGATCGAAAAGCGACACGTGCAATTCGCTCAGCTCCTTCTCGAGTTGAGCGCGCGTAGCAATCGCGGGCAGATCGGCATAGCGCCACTTGAACGCCCCGTGCTTTTGGGCGGTCAGCGCCGCCGCTTTCAATTCCTCAAACGTGAAGGCCGGCAGGAACTTCCGCGACGTTTGCAAGTTGTGGTTTCCGCGGTTGGCCCAGAAAAGCTCGGTGAACTCGGTGATCTGCGCCAACGCATGAGGATCGATCCCATCTGGGTGCGCGACGATCTCCTCGAGCAAGCGCTTCTGGCGCAGGCCGTAGGCGGAAAGCTGGTCGTAAATGATCGGATCAATAGCGATGGAGGCTTGTGTGAGCCAGTAGGCGAGCGATTGCTGCTTCGGCGAGAGCGATTCGAAACTGTTGGCCTTCACAACGATAAAGCCGGTGTCGCCTGCCCGCGCGATGAGCGGGCTTTCCGCCGAAGGCTTTTCATTTTGGGCGAACGCCGGCGCGACAATCACTGCAACGCAGAGCAGAGCTGCAAGTCTTGATTTCATGGCCAACCCCCGGGCGCTACCTTACATAGGTTGGGGATGCTACCGCAAGAGTTGGCGTCTCGCATCGAAAGCTGAATCGCCGAGCGACGCAGGTTGTGTGGGCGCAGTACGAGGATACGAAAAAAATCTTTACACCGGGGGGTGGTTTCCCGCAAGTACCTGTTGGTGTAAGGAAAAATCGTCTACGGTGATTCGGCGTCAGGAGCGTTATTTCGGCTCGCACAAGGAGACCCCGCCGCGCCCCCCAGCGAATGATTCGCAAGACTTTGGCGTAGTGGCTGCCTGGCGATGACACCACTATACATAGACGGCTTCGACACAGGCAGCCAAATATTTTGTGGTTCTGTTGCGAATTTTTCTTGACAACTTTTTGACAACCCACGATACTGCGCACCCAGATTCGGCAAACGTGAGTCGATCGTCCCACCCAGCGCCGACGGTCATCACGCCTACCGGACCGAGTTCGAAATACCAAAGCGACGCGAGGGAATCTGCACCGCGCCGGGTGAGGGCGCGCTTAGCGGCGCTTTTCGTTTTTTTTTGTGGGCAGCAGTTTCGTTTCCGGGGTAGGGCGACACTGCTTGCCTCGCTAAAATTCTTCTTCCATCGCGTGTGTCACTCGATGCACGCAAACGACATTCCGGGTTCCGGTTGGGAGGAGTAAAATGAATGGATCCTCCCAGCCGGCGCCCCGGCCAACTATTCGGCGGCAGGACTGCCGGCGCGGAGGCAGAGATGGCAGAGACACGAACGGCCTTGAATATTCCCATGCAAACCGAAAAAATCGCAAAGCGAGCCAGCGGACTGGAGTTCCAGAGGCGCTTCACGGACGGCAAGGTGTCTCCATTCGATAAGGTTGAATGGGAGCGGCGCACCGCACTTATCGGCAATGATAAAGGACAGGTGATTTTCCGCCAGGAGAACGTGGAAGTTCCCAAGTCATGGTCGCAGACCGCGACGAATATTGTTACGTCTAAATATTTCCATGGGAAGCCCAATACTCCCGAGCGCGAAACCTCGGTGCGGCAGCTCATCAGCCGCGTGGCGGATACCATCGTGCGCTGGGGACAGGAAGGCGGCTATTTCGCGACGGCGGAATCGAAGGATGCGTTCCGCGATGAGCTGACGCATCTCCTTGTCGAACAGAAGATGGCGTTCAACTCGCCGGTCTGGTTCAACGTCGGCGTGCAGCCCAAGCCGCAGTGCTCCGCCTGCTTCATCAATTCCGTCCAGGACAACATGGAATCGATCATGAACCTGGCGAAGACGGAAGGGATGCTCTTCAAGTGGGGCTCCGGGACAGGAACGAATTTCTCCTCTCTGCGCGGAAGCAAAGAGTCGCTTTCGGGAGGCGGAATTGCCTCTGGGCCGGTGAGCTTCATGAAGGGCTTCGACGCGTTCGCGGGTGTGATCAAGAGCGGTGGCAAGACGCGCCGCGCCGCGAAAATGGTGATCCTGAATGTGGATCATCCGGATATCGTGGAATTCATCGAATCGAAGACCAAGGAAGAGCGCAAGGCGCACGTCCTGATCGAGCAGGGATACGACTCGGCAATCGATGGCGACGCGTATTCGTCCGTCTTCTTTCAGAATGCGAACCATTCCGTGCGCGTTACGGACGACTTTATGCGCGCCGTCGAGGAAGACCGCGACTGGTGGACCCGCAATGTGACCGACGGCGAGCCGGTCGAGCAGTACCGCGCGCGCGATTTGATGAAGATGATGGCCGAATCCGCCTGGAAGTGCGGCGATCCGGGCATGCAGTACGATACGACGATCAATCGCTGGCACACCTCCAAAGCCACCGACCGCATTTATGCGTCTAACCCGTGCTCGGAGTATATGTTCCTGGACGACACGGCTTGCAATCTGGCTTCCTTGAATCTCTTGAAATTCCTCGGAGCCAATGGGCAATTCGATACCGAAGGATTTCGCCACGCCGTGGACGTCACGATTACCGCGCAAGAAATTCTGGTCGATAACGCGAGCTATCCCACGGAGAAGATCGCGCGCAATTCGCACGATTACCGTCCGCTGGGCATCGGCTATGCGAATTTGGGCGCGCTGCTGATGTCCATGGCGCTTCCTTATGACTCCGATGGCGGCCGCGATATGTGCGGTGCGGTCACGGCGCTGATGACCGGCGAATCCTATGCGCAGTCGGCGCGCATCGCGGAGCGAATGGGCCCGTTTGGCGGCTATCCGCGCAACCGCGAGTCCATGCTCGATGTGATCCGGATGCATCGCGATTCCCTCCGGCCGATCAAAGAGGAAAATGTGCAGCCATCTCTGCTGCGGGCGGCGCAGGAATCGTGGGATGCCGCGCTCGAACTGGGCGAAAAGTTCGGATACAAGAATTCGCAAGTGTCCGTTCTCGCGCCTACGGGCACCATCGGCTTCATGATGGATTGCGATACCACCGGCATCGAGCCCGATCTGGCGCTGGTGAAGCAGAAGCGGTTGGTGGGAGGCGGCGTAATCAAGATCGTCAACAACACGGTGCCCCAGGCGCTCATGAAGCTCGGATATCCGCCGGAGCAGGTGGCACAGATCGTGGATTACATTGACGCGCAGGGAAAAATCGAAGGCGCGCCGGGTCTCATGCCCGAGCACTTGCCGGTATTTGATTGCTCTCTCGCGCCGATGGGCGGCGGACGCTCCATTTCCTGGCGCGGCCACTTGCGCATGATGGCGGCGGCACAGCCGTTCCTTTCAGGCGCGATCAGCAAGACGATCAATATGCCGGAGGAATCCACCGTAGACGACATTGTCGAGGCGTATACGGAATCGTGGAAATTCGGCCTGAAGGCTGTGGCAATTTACCGCGATAATTCGAAGCGCTCGCAGCCGCTCTCGGCAGCCGGGAAGAAAGAAGATGAAAAAGCTGCGGCACCCGCCAAGGTTGCTGTTATGCCTGCGCCGTCCGCGCTGCAAGCATCTTTCCAGGCGCCGCTGCAGACAGCGGTCCCCGGTCCAGAGCAGCAGGAGCTTTTCGTGCGCGCGCGGCGCGAGAAGCTGCCTGCGGAGCGAAAATCCATCACCCACAAATTCTCGGTGGGCGGACACGAAGGCTATATCACCGTCGGCATGTACGACGACGGGAAGCCCGGCGAAATCTTCATCAAGATGGCCAAGGAAGGTTCCACGCTCTCAGGGATTATGGACGCCTTCGCTCTGTCCGTATCGATTTCGCTCCAGTATGGCGTTCCGCTGCGCGCGCTCGTGGATAAATTCTGCAACTCGCGCTTTGAGCCCTCTGGCTACACCGGTAATCCGAAGATTCGCTACGCGAAGTCGGTCGTCGATTACATTGGGCGGTGGCTCGGCGGAAAATTCATCTCGCCCGATTATCTGGATCACGACGATGTTGCTGCGCCGGAGCGCCGCGCCGACGCGGAATCGCTGGCATCGCCCGTTGTCGGCATCGCACCTGGTCCTTTTGCGGTTCCCGGAGCAGTCGAGGAAACCACAACGCGTCCTCGCGCGGCGATGGAGGATGCGCCCTATTGCTCCGAGTGCGGCATGCTCATGACTCCAAACGGAAGCTGCTACAAGTGCTCGAACTGCGGCTCAACCTCCGGCTGCAGCTAGGGCATCAACTCTCCGTAGATGCAAAAGAGGGCGCCTCCGCGGCGCCCTTTTTCATTTGTGTAAAGTCCACAGGCGCCACTTGACATTTCTAAACCTCGTTCGTGTTAGCGTGAGTCGTGGCGCCTTTTGCCACGGAAAGGAAGAAGCATGGACACGGCAAGCGCGACGGCAGCCCACGCAGTGCGCCATAGGATCGGATTGCAGCAGCGCGGTCACGCTGTCCTCTCAATCCTTGCCAACCGCCAACGACGACTCGCGGATGCTATTTCTATTCGACAGTGCGAGCCGAATAGAATCCGGTGTAACTCACTGAAAATGACGGACGGCGCAACCTTCTACTCGTCACAAATCCCGAGGGGCGCAATCCGCGTCTGCGTAGTGCCTGTGAGGGTCACAGAATCGGACCAACCGAAGATGTTGCGCCTTGACAATGCCGAGACCGGACATATACGGTACTCGTTTGCGTTGTGGCTTCAGGAGCGGACTGCAAGGGTGGGCTTCAGCAACCACGCGTCTGAGATTCCGTAGCCGGCTCTTCACCAAAATATAGAGAGGGAAGCGAATGCCTCATAAGCTGCAGAATATACTTGCACGCGTTCCGAGTGACATCGAGATTGCGCAGGCTGCCACACCGATCCCGATCGATAAGATCGCCGCCGAAACGGGTATCCTGCCGGACGAACTGGAGCTTTATGGAAAGAGCAAGGCCAAGGTACGCCTCTCCGTTCGCGACCGCTTGAAAGACACTCCCAACGGAAAATATATCGTGGTGACTGCCATTACGCCCACGCCGCTCGGTGAAGGAAAAACCACCACAACGGTGGGCTTGAGCCAGGCCTTGGGCGCCCATCTCGGCAAAAACGTTTTTACGTGCGTGCGCCAGCCGAGCCAGGGCCCGACGTTCGGCATCAAGGGCGGTGCGGCCGGCGGCGGCTACAGCCAGATCATTCCCATGGAAGAATTCAATCTCCACCTCACAGGTGACATTCACGCGATAACCGCCGCGAACAATTTGCTGGCTGCGGCCATCGATACGCGCTGGTTTCATGAGAAGTCACAGAGCGATGAGGCGCTCTTCGAGCGTCTTTGCCCGCCCGCGAAGGACGGCAGCCGGCGGTTTTCTCCTGTGATGCTGCGGCGGCTGCGAAAGCTCGGCATTTCGAAAACCAATCCGAACGACCTCACGCCCGAAGAACGCAGCCGATTCGCGCGCCTGGATATCGATCCGGACAGCATTACGTGGCGCCGCGTGACCGATACGAACGACCGCATGTTGCGGCAGATCACGATCGGGCAAGGACCGGAAGAAAAGGGCGTAACACGCGTAACCGGATACGATATTTCCGTGGCCAGCGAAATCATGGCGATTTTGGCGCTGGCAACCAGCCTAGCCGACATGCGCGAGCGGTT
>DATDMO010000379.1:0-12729 GCA_036518755.1 Candidatus Acidiferrales bacterium
AACTCCCAAAACTCACAATGAAGGGAATTTTCTCGAAAGCATCGCGAACGCCCCACACCGCCGGCGTAGCGAACACGGGATTGGCGCCGTAGAGCAGCAGCACTTTTACACCATCGGGCGCGGAATGAATACGATTCACCAGCGAAGTCAGAGAATTCTCTGGAGCGTTCCCGCCCGCACCTGTTGCGGGCTTGCCTGGCCGCGCAATCTCTCTCGAATTGAAAAGGATTCCGCCTGGTTTTCCCACGCTGCCAAGCAGCGCGTTCAACGCGTTCACCGCCAGCGCGTTGAATAGGCCATTCGACTGGGCTGCAGCCGCATCGCCGATCAACGCCACCGCCGGTGCATTCGCGGCAGCCTCGCGAGCAATTCTGGTAATCGTGTCGGCTCGTACTCCAACCTGTTTTTCCACCTTGGCGGGTGCGTAGTCGGTCAATCCCTGCGACCATCCCGGAATCGCCGCGCCCGCGCGCCCAGCCGCCGCGGAGGGGCGCAACTTTTCCTGTAAAATCACGTTCGCAAGGCTGAGGGCGAAAATTCCTTCGGTGCCGCCGGGGCTCGGAATCCACTCATCCGCGCTGGCACCGGTCTGTGAGATGCGCGGTTCCACTTGCACCAACTTCCCGCGTTGCCCTGCGCGTCCATTCCGCATGTGTCCGTAGCCAATTGCCTGCGCCACTGGCGAGTTCCACGTGCCCAAGAAGTCCGCGCCAAACGAAATCACATAGTTGGATTGCGCTAAATCCACCGTGGGCAATGAGGCTACGCCAAAGCTTCTCAAATTCGCTTCGCGTGTCACTGCATTGTCAAAAAATCCAAATTCCACCGGTGGTAGGCTCTTGAAACCTGCGGCAAAGTTATCGACGATTGTTTTCCGCTGCCCGCGCAGTGGCGAAGTAACGAATGCAAGCCCGTTTTCCGTTCTACCATTTTGCAAAGCAGAAAGCTGGCCGACGAGCTGTCTCATCGCCTCGTCCCAGCTGATCTGCTTGAATTGTCCCGCTCTTCGCGCGCTCGAACGCGTCATCGGGCCTTTGATCCGGTCCGGGTGATATGTGACCTGCAAACCGGCCTGGCCTCGCGGGCAAAGCTTGCCCTGATTGATCGGGTGCGCTGGGTTTCCTTCCAGCTTCTTGGCGAGGCCCATTTTCAAAATGCCGAGCTGCCCCTTCCGCACCACTTCCGCATCGCCCTGCATCACGCGGACCAGCAAACCGCATCCCGCGGGGCATTGAGTGCAGATACTCGGCTTCCATGTGGCAATCCCCGGGACCAGGTCCTCCTCCGGAATAAACCGGATCAGATGATGGTCCGGGTTGCCACAGCCCTCCAGAGCTGCTGCCGCTCCGCCCGCAGCCGAAATCTTCAGGAAATCGCGCCGTTCCATGTTTCCCTTTTCAGCGACCTCAAAAGCCGCCCGCTCCAACTTCTAACTTCTCGCCGCTCACTCTCTAGAAATGGCACGTCACGCAATCCACCGACGCCCTCTTTTGCTGGTGGCACTCGATACAATATCCCATCGTCAGATTCACTTTCCGCTCGGCCACCGTTTGCTTGGTCATATCGCCGTGGCACGCCGCGCACTGAACGCCCGCGCGAATGTGCGGCGCGTGATTGAACTTCACATGCGCCGACGGCACAAAGCCGTAGACGCGCTGCCAGGGAATATCCTCGCCCCGCGCCCGGTAGGCCGCCACTTTTTTGATCTCGGGCTTATCTTTCGCAATCACCTGGTGGCACGTCATGCAGAAGTTCACGCTGGGGATCCGTGCATCCGGCCCCTCATCGACGCCCACGTGGCAATTCACGCACTGAAGACCATTGGCGAGGTGAACCTTATGCGTAAAGGCGATCGGTTGGACAGGCGCAGGCTGTGAATTGAAAAATTCCTTCACCGCGTCGAAAACCGTCGGGTGCGCCGGAGTGTACACTCCCGTGTCCTGCGGCGGAGGTTTCGATGCGTCATCGGAGCCGTCAGCGAGCAACGTCCGCTCCAAAAAGGCCCCCGCGACGACCAATATCGCGATTATGAATGCGATACGAGTCCAGGAATTCACGCCGCGCCTAAACCGAGACAAATCACCCTCTTATGAACAGCCATTATTGCGACTCGCCATACTACATTCCCACCTTTCGCCTGTAAACCCAGATTTGCCCGGCTGCTTTTGCGACCCAATTCTCTCGCTGCTCGTCATTTCCACAGTGCGCTGGGGAACCGAACGAACAGCTGTACTGCTATTGCACTCTTGGACAGCAGTCTGCCGAAGGTCCCGCACGATATCCTAGGCCTGAGTAAACTATGAGCTCCGGATCGGGGAATCCGGCTAGTTCTACTCTGCCCAAAAATCACTCGCGAGATGAAATCGGGGGTCGCGTGGACTTCGTCAAAGAAGCGGCAGCGCCGGACAAAGATGAAACGACAAAGGGATTGATCCCGGCAGAAGAATTGCCGTCGGCGGCCAACGCGCTCGCGGAACTGTTTCCCGAGGATCCTGCGCCGCCGATGGGACAGCCGGAGAGTGTCGAAGCCGCAATCGGCATCCCACGTGATCCGGCGCCTCGTCCGAAGCGCCGAAACATATTCTTACGGCTGTTTTCTCCCAAGCAACCCTCGACCGTTCAGGAGGAACCAAGCGCCCCGGTCGACGCGAATGGGAAAGGGGAGTTCAAAGAAAGTGCACGAAAGTCGTCCACTTCGCAAGCGAGCGCAGTACAGGCTCCTGCTGAATCTTCTGCCGTCCGGATCTCGAAAGTGGCAACACCGGCGGCCACGCCGATTGCAGCCAGTGACCTGCCTTCGGCGGCCCACACGTTGGCGGAGTTATTCCCACCCGAAGCAGCGGAAGCAGTCTCGGAACCCGCTGACGGCGAATCCGAGGATCTCCTGAATGCAGCGGATATCGAGGCGGCAGTCGAGTCTCTCTCTCCGGGCGCACCCGTCTCCATTCAAGCGAGCGCTGAAGCGGTGATTCCGCCCGCGACGGAGCTTGCCGATGCGTCTATTTCCGCCGTGCCAGAGCTGGAAGCAAGCGTACCTGAGCCGCCCGTCGAGGAGGCGCGCGCCGAGACGCCGGAGGAGAAATCAATTGCGCCGAATGAAGCTCATCCGGATGAAACCCGTCATTCACCCTCAAGCTTGAATACCGAGAATACTGACGACTCGAGGGAACAGGAGCTTGTTGAGAAGCTTGACGAAAAGAACGCCGGGCAACCGGAAGAAACCCCGACAGAATCTCCGACGCCCAAGCCCTACAAGAATTGGGCCTTCGACGACAAGCTGGCCAGCCACAAGGAATGGATTGACTCGCACGGCCTCGGCGGCAAGCGAGCCGATCTGGCGGGCGCGAACCTCGAAGCGGCGGACCTGATCAGCGTGAATCTCCGCCTCGCCGATCTACATGACGCAAATTTGAGGGCCGCTGACTTGTTGCTGGCGGACCTGCGCGACGCATGCCTCGTGCGCGCAGATTTGGAGGACGCCTGTCTCGTAGGCGCTAATTTGGAGGCGGCAAATCTCGAGGGCGCCTCCCTGGAAACGGCCATGGGCCTCGTGCCGCGACAGATAGCCGGAGCAAACTTGCGCGACGCTCTGCTGCCGCCGCAACTGATGGAATTCGAAGCGGAGACCGCCTTCAGCCAGTCGGCGCGCCGCGCGCGCACGTACTTCAAGGCCATCACCGGCGCCAGCATCCTTTCCTGGCTGATGATCTGGAGGACAAGGGACATTCAGCTTGTCACAGACTCCTCTATATTTTCCTTTTGGCACTCTCGCGCCGCGGCGGCTGCGCTTCCGACCGCCGAATTGTATTTGATTTTTCCTGTGGCCCTGCTCACCCTCTACGTCTTGTTGCATTTTCAACTGCTGCGCATGTGGGATTCGGTGCAAGAACTCCCCGCAATTTTTCCGGATGGGCGGACGTTGGGAGACGATCAGCCGGGCGTCATCACCGGTCTTCTGCGAGCGCACTTCCGCTGGATGAACCCTGAGCCTTCCACGTCGAATGTAACGGAACGGAGCCTCTGGCAACTGGCTGCCTACTGGGTCACTCCGCTGACTCTGCTCCTATTTTGGGCGCGGTACCTCACAAGGCAAGAAATTCACGGGACGCTGCTGCAAGCGCTACTCGCGGCAACCGCAACGGGGATCGCGTTTTACGCGACCACGAGGGTCGGCCGGCCACAAGAGAAATGGGCGGTCGAATGGCGTCAGGCGCGGCGCGTGATGGAAAAGATAAAAGGCATCAATCCGATGAAACTGGCCGGCGTTCTCGCCTTTATTTTGATCCTTCTGTCCGCGGGCACGATCGACGGTGTGCCGCACGAACACAGCCGCGCACCTCAGTACAATGTTGCAAGCATTCGCCGCTGGGCGCCGACCGTATTCTGGTCGCTCGGTCTTGATCCCTACGCCGATCTCACCGAGGCGGCGATTTCCAGGCACCCATCCGGCTGGAATATTCCGGATGATCAAATTAGCTCGTTCGACGGAGCGCGATTGAACAATCTAAAAATGCGCTACGCTCAGGCCTACGCTGCGTTCTTGGCCGGAGCCCACCTTTGGCACGCTGATCTTCAGGGCTCATTCTTGTCCCAAGCCGATTTGCGCGGCGCCGACCTGGGTCAGAGCAACCTGCGGTACGCGCTGATGGATCAGGCGCGCTTGTATCATGCGAATCTGGATCGTTCGCACCTCGATGGCGCCGACCTGCGCCGGGCGGACTTGCACGAAGCGAATTTGTCCTATTGTTTCCTGACGAACGCAATCTTAGCGGATGCCCGCTTGGATGGGGCGAATCTCTACACGTCGGATCTCAATTTCGCAACGCTCGTGCGGGCAAACATCGAAAAGGCGGACCTGCGCAACGCGTCGCTTTCCAACGCACACATGGACCATGCCGACCTCCGTGGTGCGTACCTCTGGTCATCCCGGCTGATGGGGGCGGACTTGGGCAGCGCTCAGCTTGGGAATGCCATCTTTATCGACGCGAACCTCGAAGGCGCAAATCTCGGCGGAGCGCAGTTCTCCGGTACCGTCCTGAATGGCGCGAACCTTCACGGTGCCAGCCTGGAAGGCGCGGATCTGCGCGACGCTTCGGGATTGACGGCCAACCAAGTCTGCTCCGTAAAGTCCCGCCGCGGCGCCCTGCTCAACGACGACCTCGAAATGCAGGTTGAGGCTCAGTGCGGGCGCGCTCAGTAGTCGAATCCATCCATCACTCTCCTCTCGCTTCCTCTGAAGCACGTGAACAGAAATATTCGCGGTCCAGCGTCACCCCGGTGCTAGATTTTCATCTACCTTTACAGGAGGATTGTTCATGGCCAGATACGGCAAGGCTGCGCAAAGAAGAGTCAAAAGCGCCATGCGCCGGCGAAAGAGGGGAACTCTACGCTCCGGCAAAGGCGGAAAGGGCGGCAGGGTGACCAGCCGCAAACAGGCGATCGCCATAGGCCTTTCAGAGGCTCGCAAAAAAGGCGCCAAGGTCCCGAAGAAGAAATCGAGCTGACTGATCGCTCGCACCCGTTGCGGGTCCGCCTTCGTCCGGCGCTGGGTGTCCCTTCGATAGTTAACAACGTCGAAACTCAATCATGCGTGCCCTCTCGCTCGGCGGAGGCAAGGCTTTCGCCTGTTCCCGCGGGCTGGCCGGCGGAGTACGATACAAAATGCTTCAATACCTCCTTCGATTTGTTGTGGGCGGCTTTATTGTGTCCGCTTTTGCGGCCTTGGGCGGCATCATAAAGCCGAAAAGCTTTGCCGGATTATTCGGTGCCTGGCAACGCTTGGATTGACCATCCATGTCAACGGCACGCAATTCGCGTCTACGGAGTGCCGCTCGATGACTGCAGGGGCCCTCGCCTTCTGTCTCTACGCGTACGTATCTTGTTATTTGCTGGCGAAGGGCCGACTGAGCGCCGCGACTGTCAGTCTATTTCGATCCATCCGTCGTGCGCAGAACGAAGCTGGACGACTACACAGCGCGTTTCCTCTTTGGCGGTGCAAGCTCCTTGATCGCCGGCATGTTGGCGAGGTCGGTTAGCGGCGGCCCTTGATGCTCGAGGCGCTGCGATGGGCAGTATCGGGCTGGCGTGTTTCGCCCTGGTCGCGTGGAAATTGCTGCCAGTCTGGAACCTCGCGCCCGTCCTTCTGGTTGCCCCGGCGGTATGGTTCGCGGTTTCGTTTCTAATTTGGCGGGTGCGAAAATTCCAACCTACGCGCTAGGCCTAGCGGCCGAACGCGAGCAACACGTTGCCCGGCATTGCACCAAAGCCGGGATAACCCGAAACCACGAACATCATGCCGCCCGCAATCACCGGGCCGCCCACATCCAGGGAGCCGCCCTTCGCGGCCACGCCATTAACTGTGTCAAACGAACGCGCCGTATCGAAGTCCCAAATGATCTCGCCGTCCGCTGCGGAATACGCGCGCAGATGCCCGTCGATCGACCCCGAAAAGACCGCGCCCTTGATCGCCGTCACTGCTTGTGACTGCGCCGGGCTGCACGGGCGTCTGTCGCCGCAGCCGGGTGGCGGCGTCTTCCAAAGCAGTTTCCCGTTGCTCACTTGGTAAGCAGAGATGCCGCCCCCCTTCGATGGATCGGGCCCGCGGCCCTGAAAAGCCAAGTCCGACACCGCCACAAACACCTTCGTGCCGTCCGTGGCCGGTCCCCACTGCACCCCGCCCAGCAATCCTCCTGTGCCCGCGCGCTGATGCCACAGCAATTTCCCCCGCGCGTCCGGATTGACGCCGTAAACCATTCCCGTCTTCTGTCCCAATATCAGAACGCGCTTCCTGCGCGGCAGCATCACCAGAATGGGCGACGCGCCAAGATCAAATTCCGGGACACCCGGCTGCGCGCAACTGGCAGCCGGAGGATTGCCGCATTCGATTTTGTAAACATCCTCCTTATCGAATTGCGTCGACCAGAGCAGTTTTCCGGTTTCGAGATCGAGGGCCACCACGGCGTCGCTCGTCTTTGTCTCCGGCTCGGAGTAATTATCGCCGGTCCCTACGTAGATTCGCTTCTCGGCCGCATCAATGGTTGGCGCGGACCAGATTGCCATCCCGGAAGGTCCAATGATGGTGTGCCCATCCGCTGTTTTACCGTGCGGAGCCGGAGTCTCCGCCGCCATATACGTCTGCCAAATCATTTTTCCTGTCGCCGCGTCGAGCGCAACCACGCTGCCGCGAAACGTGCAGCACTCATACCCCGGACGCCTGCGCGCCTGTTCCTCTCCCGACGATACCGGCACGTAAAGGCGACCCTCGAAGTAACTCGGCGTCCCAGTAATCGTGGCGGCGGGATGGCTATCCGCGCGCGTGCGCCATAGAAATTTGCCGGAAGCGGCGTCGAGGGCGACAACAGCGCCGCCCGCATCCCCGAAGAACACCGCATCCTCTGAGCCAGCCTTTCCGGTCAGCAAGCCAGAGCGAACCGCCTTCGGCTCGCTCGTCGCCCAGTACGTGCAGCCCGTCGCGGCATCCAGCGAGTAAACTGTGCCGTCGTTTCCGCCCACGTAGACTCTGCCGCCGAAAATTGCAGGCTGCGAGCGCACGATCTTCACATTGGGGATTCCAAACGCCCATTTCACTTTTAGCCCTGGCACGCTCGCCGCGGTGAAGCCTGCTTGCATCGCATCTTGGTAACGCCAATTTGCGGAGTTCGCACCCCAACCCGCCCATGCCGGACTCTTCGTGGCCAATTTGCGAGCCACGGAGCAACGATTTGCAATCTGCTGGAGAGGCACCGGCGTGGCAACCATCGCTTCCGAATCTTGCGTCGCCGCACGCCGGGCGCCCGTCCCAGGTGCCTCATCCGATTGAGCGTTGGCCAAAGTACTGAGAACCGCGATCGCCATGGTTAGAGCGGTAATGGACAAAAGAGGCTTACGAGGACGGAGCTTCATTATCTCTCCTGAAAAGAGCAGCCACCGCAGTAACGGGGCCGACAAGAATTGTACTGAACTCCGTTGCGGCATCGTCCGATTTTCCAGTATGGCTTATCGCATAAATTACGCAGCATCATGTCCCCAAAGCCAAATCGAATCATAGGCTCTGTGCGCATTCTTATTTCGAATCACGCGTCTCGCGCCTTCGCGCCGGGATGCGGGCGCCGCCACTAAATTATCGACGAACCCAACCCGGTCCACCCTTTTTCCGAAGCACGCGTGCGCGTTGTTTAGGGCTGGGCCTTCGGTGTACACTGGCCGCCTTGAAAGGTACTACGGGCCAAATTCAGCCGGCACGGAGGAGATCATGGAACGACGAACCTTTTTGCAAGCGATGGGTGTTTTATCTACGAGCCTAGCGCTCCCAGGTGGGGAGCTACTGTTTGCCGACGATGCGACAACGGGCAGTTGGCGCACCTTCGAAGTGACGACTCAAGTGGAGGTTATCAAGCCTTCCGGAACGACCCGCATATGGGTCCCCGCAGCGCTCATCAGCAAGACGCCCTTCCAAAAGACGCTCTCCAATAAGTTCAATGCCGAAGGCGGCAAGGCGCACATGACACGCGGCAGCAAGGATGACGATCTTGGAATCATCGCTGCATCATATCCGGCCGGCGTGAGACCGGTCCTGACTGTCACCAGCGTCGTTATGACCAAAAATTATTCCGTCGATCTTTCCGCCGGCGGCGACGCACGAAAAGCCAGCCCGGAGGAATTGGATTACTTCCGACGTGCGACGGCTTTGCTGCCCACCGACGGCATCGTGAAGACCACTGCAACACAGATTACCAGCGGCTCGGCAACCGATGTTGAAAAGGCCCGCGCGATCTATGAGTGGATCGTCGAGAACACAGTTCGCAATCCGAAAACGCGCGGCTGCGGCGCCGGCGACATTCGTTTCATGCTGGAAACCAAAGACTTGAGTGGCAAGTGCGCCGATCTTAATTCACTTTACGTCGGACTGGCTCGCGCGGCGGGCCTGCCGGCGCGCGACGCCTTCGGCATCCGCGTTGCCAAATCGGAACTCGGATACAAGAGCCTTGGCGCCTCATCGGACAAAATTACGAAAGCGCAGCACTGTCGAGCTGAGGTCTACCTCAACGGTCACGGTTGGGTTCCCGTGGATCCCGCCGACGTCCGCAAGGTTATCCTCGAGGAGCCCCCGGGACATCGTCCACTGGACGATGACATGGTGAAGAGGGCCCGCGCCAGGCTGTTCGGATCCTGGGAAATGAACTGGATGGCATACAATTTCGCGCATGATGTGTCATTGCCCGGATCGGACGGCAAACCCGTGCCCTTCTTGATGTATCCGCAGGCGGAAACGGCCGACGGGCGAATCGATAGTCTCGACGCGGATTCCTTCAAATACGAGATCACGTCGCGCGAGATTACGAGCCAAGGCTGACGACAAGGCTAGGCGCCTGAGGGTAAGTTGCTCGCAAGAGCGCGCGCAGTTCACATCTCGGGGGATTGGGCTAACAAAGCCCGCCCTGGCGGAGTATGCGATAGTTCGGAAGATCGTCGCAGAATCCTCGCCGGACAACAGGAAAGGATCGCCCACCCCCTGCGGGTTTGACGTCGGGGGCAAGGAAGGAATTTGCCATCGTCACCAATCTGGTAGTGCCCAAAACGGGCGGCATGAACACGACCAAGGTAACCGTGGTCAAGTGGCTCAAGAATGAGGGCGACGCTCTCAAGCAAGGTGAGCCGGTCGTGGAACTGGAAACCGAAAAAGTGAGTTACGAATTGGACGCCCCGATTGCGGGCACCCTGCTGAAAATTATCACTCGCGAGCCTGCCGAAGTCGATGTCGGCGGCCTGCTCGGTTATATTGGTCAGCCGGGAGACAAAGTCCCTGCATCGTAATTTCCGGAAGCACGGAGGAATTCGCCATGGCCGCACAAAACGGACTCGGTAAAGACCGGCTGATCTGGATGTACACGCAGATGTGCCGCATCCGCGAATTCGAGGAGCGCGTGAAGCGCACCTTTGTGGAGCATCCCGGCACCATCCGCGGCCACGCGCACCTGGGTGACGGCGCCGAAGCCAGCATCGTCGGCGCGCTGGCCACACGCCGTGAAAACGATCTGGTGATGCCGAGCTATCGTTGCCACGGTTATCCGATCGTGCTCGGAACACCGGCGCGCGCGTTGATGGCTGAGATTTATCAGCGTAAGGACGGCATCTGCAAAGGTTTCGGAGGCTCGATGCACCTGGCCGACCCGGCGCATCACTTTCCCACCGCCTCCGGCATCATCGGACAGGGAATCGCCCACGCCGCGGGAGCCGCCTACGCCGCGCAAGTGAAAAAGACAGGCCAAGTTGTTTATTCTTTCTTTGGCGACGGCTCGTCTAAGCAGGGCGCATTCCACGAAACGCTGAATCTCGCTGCCGTCTGGAAACTCCCCGTCGTGTTCGTGCTCGAAAACAACGGATACCAGGCTTACACGCACGTAGCGCTGGAAGACGCCAACGCCATGGCCGGTGACCCTCTCTCGCAAAAAGCGAAAGCCTTCAGCATTCCCGGCGAGACGGTCGACGGCACGGACGTCCTCAAAGTTTACGAAGTGGTTGGCAGGGCCGCCGAACGCGCACGCGCGGGCCACGGCCCCAGTCTCGTGGAATCGAAGTTCTACCGGTTCACCCCGCACGGAAACGCCATCACCGTTCCACCCGTGCCCACGCAATTTCAGGAGCACGAGTCCATTGAGGTGTATGGGAATAAGGCTGAGTTCGAGGCTGCCAAGAAAAACGACCCGATTGCTAAGTTCCGCGCCGTCCTCGTTGGCAATGGCACTTTCACCGAGGCCGAAGCGAAACGAATCGAAGATGGCGTCCGTCAGGAAATGGAAGAGGTTGTTCGATTCGCTCTCGCCAGCCCCTTGCCGGCGCCCGAAGACGCCCTCAATTACGTCTGGGCATAGGAGTTTGGTGAATACTTCATGTTATCGGGCGGGTCGTCATCCTGAGCGGAGTCCCGCGCGTTTCTGCCTTTCCCGCTGTTTTTGCGGGCGCGGGACGCAGTCGAAGGACCTCTCTTCGATGGCCGGCGAACGAAGCGACTACAGAAGTTTTGGTGCAGCGAGTCAGAGAAACGAGGAGCCATCATGCCGCGCGAAATGATGTTTGCCGAAGCGATTGCCGTGGCCATCACGGAAGAAATGCAGCGCGATCCCAACGTCGTCTTCTACGGCCAGAACATGGCCATGACGGATCGCGATCCTTTTGTCAAGAAATTCGGCAAGGATCGTGTGCGCATCACTCCCATCTCGGAAACTGCCGAGCTCGGCATCGCCATCGGCGCGGCCATGTCCGGCCTGCGCCCCGTCGTCGAACTGTACATGAGCGAGTTCATGCTCGTCGCCTTCGATGAAGTGGTTAACGAAGCTCCGCGCCTCCGCTATATGTCCGGCGGACAAGTGCAGGTTCCCGTGGTTTTCAAAGCGGGATTCGGATTCGCCGCCGGTTGGGCCGGCCAGCACTCCAATTGCATTTACGGCATGATGATGGGCGTTCCCGGCCTCAAGGTCGCGCTTCCGTCCAATGCCGCGGACGCTCTGGGCCTGATGAAGTCCGCGATTCGCGATAACAATCCCGTCATCTACCTGCATCACTACATGCTGATGCTCGATAAGAGCCCCGTGCCCGATGGCGATTACCTTGTCCCCTTCGGCGTGGCGGACGTAAAACGCGCGGGTACGGACGTTACCATCGTGGCCACGGCCTGGATGGTGAAGAAATCCCTGCTTGCCGCCGAAATGCTGGCGCGCGAAGGCATCAGCGCCGAAGTGGTCGATCCGCGCACTGTCGCGCCGCTCGACGTGAAAACCATCGTCGAATCCGTGAAAAAAACTGGCCGCCTTGTGCTCGTGGATCAAGCCCCTCGCCAATCTTCGGCGGCTGTCGTAATCGCCGGAGAAATCGCCGAACAGGGATTCAAGTATCTGAAGGCGCCGGTAAAGATGGTGACGGCTCTCGACACCTCGGTCCCCTACAGCGAGCCGATGGAAAGTTTCGTCCTGCCCAGCGAACAGAAAATCGTCGATGCGGTAAAATCGGTGCTGGCGGTTCACGTCGCCGCTGTCTAATCGAAATTGCCGTAACCGCAGGGGCGTCGCCGCCGTCTGAATGAGAGCTGAGCAATCGTAGAGGTCGCGGGAATTACCATAGCCGCAGGGCGCTGCTTAATGCGCCCAGCCTTTAGAGGGCTTAAGTTGCGCAATCATTGTCCCAGAATCGCTGCCGTCTGCGCGAGCTTCGCCGTTGTGTCCATCGCGGCGTTTGTCTCCGCCACCGCAGCTCAGACTTTCAAAAAGGCCGTGCCGACTGCGGCGGATTGGGCCGCCGTCGCCAAACTCCCGGACTTCACCGGCGTTTGGGAAATTCCTTTGGGCGGGCCGGCTGCTCGGGTCACCAATCCGGCTGTCGGCGTACCGGCGCGCCGCATGTTCGCGCCGCTGTCGCTCACGCCTGAGTACGCTGCCAAACGAAAAGATTTGATGGCGCACGCGGATCAGGACAACCAATCCGCCAATTGCTTGCCTCCCGGCATGCCCGGAATCATGGCGCAACCGTATCCGATGGAATTTCTACTCACGCCCGGACAGGTAACCATCATCATCGAAGCATATTCCGAGACGCGCCACATCTACACTGACGGCCGACCCTTTCCCGAGGATCCCGACCCGACCTTTTTCGGGACCTCCATCGGTCACTGGGAAGGCGACACGCTCGTCGTGAAGACGGTCGGTTTCTCGACGCAAACCGAGATCGAGCCGCACG
>DATDMO010000380.1:0-2628 GCA_036518755.1 Candidatus Acidiferrales bacterium
AATTCGGCCTCGCGGAGGCGGTGCATCCATTCATCGTGCGGCTGCTCGAGAAATATCTTTTCGACTATCTCTTCGAGCGCCACGCGATTCTTGCGCCGCTCCGGTGCGGTCTTAAATCGAGCGTCGTCGAGAAGGTCGGGACGCCGGGCGACTTTCCGGCAAAATATTTCCCAATCCTGCGGTGTGGCCACCGCGAGGCTGACGTACACACGATCCGCCGCCATGTATGGTCCGTAGGGGACGATGTAATGGTGCCGCATGCCGACGCGCTCGGGCTCCTCGCCGCGGTGCCAGTAGTGATGCGGAAAATATCCGAGCCAAGCCAGCGCCGATTCGAACATCGAGACATCGATCACCTGCCCGCGTCCGGTTCGTTCCCTCTGATAAAGGGCCAGAAGAATCCCCACCGTGGCGTACATCGACGAAGCCAGATCGGTGATCGGCACGCCGACTTTGGCTGGCTTGTCCGGATAGCCGGTCGTGGCAATGATTCCCGCCTCGCCCTGAATGAGCAGGTCGTACGCTTTTACGTCCCGGTAGGGGCCGTCCTGACCGTAGCCGGACAACGAACAGTAGATCAGTCGCTGATTGCGAGCGCAGAGTTCAGCCGCCCCCAAACCCAGCCGATCGGTAACCCCCGGCGCAAAGTTTTCGAGGACCACATCCACGCGTTCGGCCAATCGCTGAACAGCCTCTTGGCCGGCTGGCTTCTTGATGTCCACTGCGAAGCTTCGCTTGTTGCCGTTAAGCCAGACGAAGCCGGAAGAGAGACCTCGCACTGCAGAGTCCCAACCGCGAATCAGATCACCGGTTCCGGGCTTTTCAAGCTTAATGACTTCGGCACCCATGTCCCC
Organism: Candidatus Acidiferrales bacterium; assembly: GCA_036518755.1. Lineage (GTDB taxonomy): Bacteria > Acidobacteriota > Terriglobia > Acidiferrales > UBA7541 > Palsa-295. Next base: position 855 of record DATDMO010000380.1, read on the forward strand.
GAGAATCCGCGAGCAGTGCGGACCCGATACGGAAACTTCCAGTGCCAGGACGCGAACGCCATCCAGAGCCAGAGGCGCCTTCCTCGGCGAAGCGTCCGCCATCAGCCTTTTACCTCGGGGAAGAGATTCTGCTTCGGCGCGTGTGCGCGCTTATAGACCATGACGCTGCGGGCGTAGTCGATGACGACCTTCCCTTCCTGTTGGATGCCGCGCGTTCGGACCTTGATGATCCCCCACTGCGGCTTCGACTTCGACTCGCGCTTTTCCAGCACTTCGGATTGGGAGTAGAGCGTGTCTCCGGCAAACAGCGGGTTGGGCAGCTTGATCTCGTCCCACCCGAGCGCAAAGCCGTTTTCGCTGACGTCCGCCACGCCCATTCCGGCGACGATGGCCAGCGTGAGCGCGCTATTGATCAGGCATTTGCCGAATTCAGTGCGTTTGCCGTATTCGTTGTTGAAATGAATCTGATTTGTGTTGTTGGTCAGCAGCGTGAACCAGATGTTGTCGTTTTCCGTCACCGTCCGCCCAAGGCGGCAGCGGTAGATATCTCCAACTTCGAAATCCTCAAAGAAGCGGCCTTCCCAACCCGGCTTGATCGCCATTTAGAATCCTCCGTAACGGATTGATGGAATACTTTCACGCAGGGACGACACGGCCGCACGCCACAAATTCCTCTGGCCGCGTCCTGCTGTTCAATTCAGCCTCTCCGCAGGCAGCAAGTACACTGGAATCACTTACCCAGCGATTCCGCCAGCTCGAGAGTTCGCCGTGCTCGGTCCACAATCGGAAGATCAAGGAGCTGCCCGCCGAAGGCCACGGCGCCTTCGCCGCGAGCCCTTGCTTCGTCAAAGGCCTTCAGCACCCGCCGCGCGTAGTCGATATCGTCCGCCGTAGGGGAGAACGCCGTATTCACCGTGTCGGCCTGCGAAGGGTGTATCAACGACATTCCTGAGAATCCCAATTGGCGGGCTTGGAGGGCAAAGGCCTTCAGCCCTTCGGTGTCTTGAAGGTCCGGCCATACGCCGTCCACTGATTGGACGTGCGCGTACGCTGCGGCGGTCACAAGCGAGGAACGAGCATAGATGAGGTCGCGAGCTTCGCCTTCACGGCGCAGAGGGAGGCCCAGCTCTCTTGAGAAGTCCTCCGCCCCAAAGAGCAGTCCGATCACCCGCGGCGAAGCGGTCGCAATCCCGTACGCGTTGAACAGTCCCTTTGGACTCTCCAAAGCGCACAGCAGCTGCACGCTTCCCTTCTCCAACCCCACTTCCGGTTCACGGCGATCGAGAAGGTGAGCCACGCTTTGAATCTGCTCAGCAGTCTCGACCTTCGGCACGACGAGGCCCTCGAGCCCCATGCGCACCACGGCGGCAAGATCGTCGCGGCTGCGCTCGTGCCCGACGGCATTGATCCGCACGTAGCGTGCGGGGGTGCGCAGTTGCGGCTCCGTCTTCAGCCGCGTCGCCACCTGGTCGAGACAGGCCGCGATTTGCTGGCGGGCGGTGTCCTTCTCCGCGGGAGCAACGCCGTCTTCGATGTCCATCATGATGGAGTCCACCGCGGTTCCCAAAGACTTCTCGATCATGCGTTGGCGATTTCCGGGTACGAACATCCAGGAGCGAAACAACTCGTTTTTCCGGGCCATGATTTTGCAACACTCCTCTTCGCTTATGATTTCTGAATCGATTGCTTGCAGGCGCGCCTGCCGGATTCCGGCTTCTTGACCCCCGTCCGTTTTTAATATGACTTCGGCATTTTGAGCACATTCTGGCCCAGA
>DATDMO010000381.1:0-9048 GCA_036518755.1 Candidatus Acidiferrales bacterium
GTCATGAAGACGTGCGAGTGGTATCGCGATACTCTCGGCTTTCGCTTCATGGGCTACACAGTCCTCGACCACGACCCGAACACGGCGGTATTCGGTGTATTGACGATGAACGAAAAGTCGCACGATTTGGGATTTGGTGGAGATTTCTCGAAAGTGCCCGGACGATTCCACCATGTCGCATTCTGGGTCCCATCGTATGAGGACCTCTTGCGCGCGGCGGACTTGCTTCTTGAATCCGGCACAGCTATTGAATTCGGCCCGGGCAAACACGGAATCGGTGAGCAGGGTTACCTGTATTTTCGAGATCCTGTGGGATTACGCGTGGAACTCAATACCGGCGGGTATCGCAACTACATCCCCGACTGGCAGCCAACTGTCTGGAGACCGTCTCAGGGATCTCACGTCATGTTCCGCAATTTAGAATACGGACCTAAATCTTTTATGGAAGCAATGCCTCCGGCGCCTGAACCGGCGATTGCAGAACCGGATGTGGCGCCCGTTGCTGCCGGCGCAGCAAATCGTGGCGGGCAGCGCGGATAAACCAATGCCTGCCAAAGGCGATGCCTCATGAGTTCGCTGGCCCGAAGCTTTGCTCTCGGCACATTTTCTATCGACCCGAGGCCGGCGTTTCCTGCGTTGGTGGTCGGCGATAGAGTCGCGCCGATATCTGTTCTGAAGCCTGTGCTCGAACATCTGGGATGCGCGCCGCTGACTTCGTCCTCGATTCTCGGACTTCTGGAGAACTGGGAAGAGACCTTCGAGGTTCTGCGCCGGACGGCGGAGGTCCTTCAAGATGACAGCGAGACGAGCGGACGGTGGCGGGATGTCTTTGTATCTAGTGAGCAGCTCAGATTTCATCCGCCGGTCGATTTGCCCCGGCAGGTTTTCTGCGCCGGAGCGAACTATCGAAAACATGTGATCGATCTGATTGTCGATCAAGCCGCGGGTTCGGACAGCACTCTGAGCCGTGAAGAAAGGCATGCCCGCGCCGTCAGGTTGATGGATGAGAGAGCTGCACATGGCGCGCCCTTCATTTTCTCTAAACCACCGTCAGCAATTACCGGCCCCTACGATCCCGTGGTTCTGCCGCGATGTGCTGCTCAGCCGGACTGGGAACTCGAACTTGCAGTAGTTGTCGGCAAGCCTGGGCGTCATGTACACCGAGACAAGGCACTCGACTATGTGGCGGGTTACACGATCGTCAACGACATAACCAACCGCGACCTCGTCTTTCGAAAGGATGCAGGCGCAATGGGAGCGGATTGGATCGCGGCTAAAGGTTCGCCCAGTTACCTGCCGGTGGGTCCTTTCCTCGTGCCTGCGGCTTTTGTGCCCGACCCGCTGAACCTGCAAATCACGCTGAAACTCAATGGCCAAGTGATGCAGAACGAAAGCACCGCCGACATGATATTCGGCGTAGCGCGCATCATTGAATTCCTGTCGGCGCACGTTCAGCTCTGGCCAGGTGACCTAATCGCGACAGGATCACCTGCGGGGAATGGGACGCATTACAACCGTTTTCTGAAACCCGGCGACATCATGGAAGGTTCGATCACTGGATTAGGCACGCAGCGCAATCAATGCGTCGCGGAGGAGGCCGAAGCCTATGCCGCCCAGTGAGGCACAAAGTGGCTTGGTTCGGGCTGAGAGTGGGCGCAAGTCGCTTACCGTGGATGTCCACTGTCACGTGCTGACGCTTGAAGTCGAGAGGCTCGTTTCAAGCTGTCCGGAAAAGCGGGCCGAGTCTGCAGCGCAACTTCGCATGTACGGCGCCGAGTCGGTCGAACACAACCGAACGCTTTTCGCGAGTCTCATGCCACAACTGACGGATGTTGCTGAGCGCTTGAGACGGATGGATGCGATGGGCGTCGATATGCAAGTCGTCAGTCCGTCGCCAAACCAGTATTACTACTGGGCAGACGTCGATCTTGCGAAACAGATCGTGGCATTGCAAAACGAGCACATTGCATCCCTATGCGCGGCTCACCCCGATCGGCTCCGCGGGCTCGGTAATGTTGCGCTGCAACATGCGGAGCTGTCGATTGAACAGCTAGCGAACTGCGTTAACGAACTCGGCTTGCGCGGTGTTGAAGTTTCTTCGGCTGTCAACGGCCTCGAACTTTCGGACGAGCGGTTCGAACGCTTTTGGGCGAAGGCCGAGGAACTGGGCTGCCTCGTCTTCATTCATCCGCTCGGCACATCGCTGGGCGAACGTGTGAATCGTCATTACTTGGGAAACATCATTGGCCAGCCGATCGAGACGACGATTGCGCTGTCGCACTTGATTTTCGGCGGCGTACTGGACCGCTATCCGGGTCTGAAGATCTGCGCTGCCCACGGCGGCGGCTACCTGCCTTCTTATGTCGGGCGTTCAGATCATGGCTTCGCGGTGCGGCCGGAGGCAAGCAAGATCCAACACAAACCGAGCGAATACCTAAAGCGCATCTACTTTGACAGTCTTGTCTACACGCCCGAAGGGCTGCGCCATTTGATTGAGGAAGTCGGAGTCACGCAGGTCATGCTCGGCACAGACTACCCGTTCGACATGGGCGCGTACGAACCGGAGAAGCTCATTGCAGAGGTGCCGGGCTTAACAGAAAGAGACCGCGAGCGAATCCTTGGTGGAAACGCGGCGCGCCTATTGGGACTTGAGGCGGATGCAGTCGTCACAGCATGACGCGCTATGACTGACGTCAAGAAAGTTCTGATTGTGGGAGGCGGCATCGGAGGCCTGGCTCTATCGATCGGCCTGCGAAGAGCGGGGATCGATATTGATATCGTCGAGATCAAGCAGCAGTGGACCGTCTACCATGTCGGAATCATCGCGCAGAGCAATCTTATCCGCGCAATGGTAGCGCTCGGCATTGCTGATGAATGCGTTGCGGCGGGATTCGCTTATCAGGGCGTGCGATTTTGTGATGCCAATGGAAACGTCGTGGGCGAACAGCCAGGCGTTAAACTCGCCGGTCCGCAGTATCCGGCATTCCTTGGCCTTACCCGGCCCGCCTTGCACAACGTTCTCTCCGCAGCGTCGAAGAAAGCTGGCGCGCAAGTTCGTCTCGGTCTGACGGTCGCAGATCTTTCGCAATCCGACAAGAGAGTTGCGGTCAAATTCACGGACGGAGAGACGCGCGAATATGACTTGGTCGTGGGCGCCGATGGTGTTCACTCGCAGATTCGCACGATGGTCTTCGGCGATCACTGCATGCCGAAGTTTACCGGGGAGGGAGTCTGGCGGTACAACGTTCCTCGACCGCCCGATGTGGATTACGGTTCGATCTACGCTACTCGGGAAGGACCAAAGGCAGGTCTGATTCCCCTCACCCGCGAAACGGCTTACATTTTCCGCATCGGTCCTGAACCGGGCAATCCGCGTTTCCCGAAGAATGAATTGGCAAACATCATGCGCGATCGACTGAAGCCCTTTGGCGGCGCAATCGGGGAATTGGCCCGCGGCATCACCGACCCCGATCTGGTCGTCTACCGACCTCTGGAGTCCGTGCTGGTGCCGGCCCCTTGGTATCGCGGGCGTGTGGGGCTGATCGGCGACGCGGCTCACTCGATCACGCCCCATCTCGGTCAAGGCGCGGCGCAGGCCGTCGAAGACGCGGTAGTGTTGGCGGAGGAACTCGGCAAAGACACGGCAATGAAAGACTCTCTCGATTCCTTTGCGCGGCGCCGCTGCGAACGCTGCGCGTTCATTCTGCAAGCGTCGCTGCAGATTGGCGAATGGGAAATGCATCCCGATCCAAATGCGGACGTGGCGAGCCTAATGGCGAAAGTGGGGCAGACCGTGGTGCAGCCGATTTGAAAGTCTCTTACGGCAACAGCGTACCACTCGTGTTGGAGTTCGATTTTCTACCTCTCACCGAGAGCAGTGGAAGGTTCGAGAAGAAAGGATAGAGCGAACATGATTCCTGATAAGGTTCACTTCGTTGGTAGCATCGCTTTGGACTCGGTCGAGGAAGTTTTCCGAACGCTCGGGTCGACCCTGGGCAACCGGCTCCGTCGTGTACCGGATGGTGAGCCGGGCGGCCGTCGCCTCTGGATTAGTTGGCAATATCCCTTGCTGCGCGCACAGCCATTTCTTAAAGCGGACCCGAACTCGCCGAATCAGACGACGGGCTTCTTGCCGCTGTCACTTGCGGGTGACGTCAACCCATCGGAACTGCGCTTTGGGGAACTCGGTTATGCGCGCGAGGCACGCGCCTCGTATCAGGATTTTCTAGAGGCGAAACGGCGGGGCGAACTTCCGCGGCGAACGAGGTTTCAGGTTTCGCTGCCCACGCCTTTTGCGGTCATCTACCCGTTTTGCTCGGCAAAAGATGAGGCCGTCGTCGAGAGCGCATACGAGAGTGCGATGTTGAGGGAAGTGGAGACCATCTGCCGAGCGATTCCCCACGACGATTTGTGCATACAGTGGGACATTTGCATCGAGATGGTTTTGTGGGACGGCCGGCTTGCCTACATGCAGAATCCCTTTGCCGATTTGCGCGGCGAAGTCATCCAGAGGACCAAACGCTTGATGGCCGCTGTCCCAAAAGATGTCGAGCTCGGATTCCACCTTTGCTATGGAGACTGGGACGCGAAGCATTTTATTGAGCCGCTCGACGCGACAGAGCTGGTTGAAGTGGCGAATGCGTTGACGGCTGCGACGACGCGGCCCATTACGTATATTCACATGCCAGTCCCGATTAATCGCACGGACGATGCTTACTTCGAGCCTCTTAGCAAACTCCGTCTCTCGCCGGACACAGAACTGTATCTCGGCGTAGTTCACAGCGATGGAATTGAAGCGACTAACAAGCGCATCGCAGCAGCAAGCAAGCACATTTCTGACTTCGGCATCGGGACGGAGTGCGGCATCGCTCGATGCAGAACACCGGAGGTCGTCCGTTCCCTGCTGGAGGTTTATGCAGGCGCGTCGCGGGAGCCGGTCGCGGAAGCAGCCACTAAATAGCGCCGCATTACTCAGCTAGGCGCTTCGCTAACGGTGGGGATCAAACGAAAGGGCAACCATGCCGAAGTGGCAGTACACAAAAGGGCTACATGATCTAGGTCACGGCTGTTACGCGTATCTCCAGCCGGACGGCACCTGGGGATACAGCAACTCAGGACTGATTGTCGACGGCAGCGAAACCCTCCTAATCGATACACTGATGGACCTCAAGCTGACGCGAGAGATGCTCGATTCCGTGCGCGCTACCGTGCCAGCAGCCGCGCAAATCGGAACGCTTGTGAATACACATTCAAATCCCGATCACACAAATGGCAATCAGCTCGTCGCGGGCGCGCAAATCATTTCTTCTACCGCGTGTCTAGACGAAATGAAGGAGCAAAGCTCAGCCCCGCGGTATCCGATGACGGGTGAAGCTGGTGTATTCTTCCAGGAGGTCCTCGGAAGCCGCTTCGATTTCAGGGGCATCAATCCCGTACTCCCCTCACGCGCCTTTGACCGAGAAATGACTCTGCTCGTCGGCGGCAAGGAAGTGCATCTTATAGAGCTTGGGCCGGCGCACACGCGGGGCGACATCGTCATCCACGTCCCTGCGGACAGAACGGTGTTCACCGGAGACATTCTGTTCGTTGACGGCCATCCGGTGATATGGGCGGGCCCCGTTGGCAACTGGATTCGGGCGTGCGACACAATTCTCCAGTGGGACGTTGAGACGGTGGTTCCAGGCCATGGTCCGATCACCGATAAGACCGGCGTACGTGTTCTGAAGACATATCTCGAATACGTGCGAGATGAATCGCGAAAACGATTCGACGCCGGCATGGACTACGAAGAAGCGGCACGCGACATCGCCTTGGACGCTTTTGCCGGTTGGACCGATCCTGAGCGGATCGTCGTCAATGTGTATGCCTGTTATCGCGAGTTCAGCGGCGAAACAGATCGTCATTCTGTGCCTGTCCTTTTCGCCAGTATGGCTCGTTACCACTACGAGCGCGATGCCAGACGCACACGTCGGGCCCACTGAATTGCCGTACGGGGATTGCCGGGATGACAAAACTCAATGACACGCATGACCCGACGCGCCAGAGCTTGGTAACGGCGGCGAATCAGCCGGATTGTGATTTTCCGATCCAAAATCTTCCCTTCGGCGTTTTCGACTCCGCCGGACGCAACCCGAGAGGAGGTGTCGCGATTGGGGATCAAATATTCGATCTCTCCGCCGGACTTGAAGCAGGGTTGTTTTCGGGAGCAGCACTCGATGCCGCGCGGGCAGCCTCTTGCCCAGTGCTCAACGGTCTTATGGCTAGGGGTGTGGATTCGGCTTCCGCACTGCGTGCCCGGCTTTCGGATCTTCTGCGCGCCGATGGGCCCGAGCGCTTCCGCGTTGAGGGCTTGGCGGACCGTCTGCTGGTCCCCATAGCGTCGGCGCGGATCTATCTGCCGGTCGATGCCCGAAATTTCACCGATTTCGTCTGCTCCACCTTTCACGCACTACGGATCACACGCCGCCCACCTGACGCAGAATTGCCGCCCGTGCTGCAATTCATGCCGGTCGCCTACCACGGCCGCGCGAGTTCAGTGCAGGTCAGTGGGGAGAGAGTACGTCGGCCACATGGCCAATCGAAACCCGCAGATCAACCAGTGCAATTCGGCCCCTCGAAGATGTTCGATTTCGAATTAGAGGTCGGAGCCTTTATCGCATCGGGCAACGAACTGGGCTCACCCATCCCGATTGAGTCGGCCGCATCCCAGATTTTCGGTTATTGCTTGCTCAACGATTGGTCCGCGCGCGACGTCCAATTTTGGGAGAGCATGCTCGGGCCTTTTCTCGGGAAGAGTTTAGCCACGACGATTTCACCGTGGGTCGTCACGGCCGAGGCGCTTCGGCCGTTTCATACCAAGGTTTTCAAGCCGAGACCGGACTGGCCGGAACCATTGCCGTATCTGCGTTCGGAGCGTGATCAACGGGAAGGCGGCGTAGATATCGACCTTGAAGCTTATATCTTGACCCAGCGCATGCGCGACTCAAGGCTCCAGCCTACGCGCATCACAAACACGAATCTGCGATTTGCCTACTGGACATTCGCGCAGATGGTCGCACATCACACGAGCAACGGCTGTAACCTGCAGCCGGGAGACATTCTCGGCGGTGGCACCATATCGGGACCGTCGGATGACAGCAGGGCCTGCCTTGCGGAATATGCCGAGCCGCTGAATCTTTCAAACGGCGAGGTTCGCCGGTATCTGGAAGATGGCGACGAAGTCATTTTCAAGGGTCGTGCTAACCGAGAAGGCTATGTGTCGATCGGTTTTGGCGAGTGCCGCGCGCACATTCTTCCCGCGCATGGGTAGACGCCGGTTCCGCTTATGAAAAGTCAGCGCGATTTTATTGATGAGGCCCCAAGCTCTCGCTGCAGCCGAGGGACTCGTCGTTGTGCACGAACTGTGCACGAATCGAGCGTTTTGATCGCATTGGGTTCGCTTTTGAGCGACAGCAGATTCCCCGAATTGTTGTGAACGCTAGAAGTTAAAATGAACGAGGCGTTTGATGGAAGCGGCTCTCGCGGTTCGCAAGCATCGGTACTGAGCAGGCGCGCCCCTGTGCCAAAAGTGTGCCAAAATCGGATGTTTTCATGCCATTGGGGTTCGCTTCGAGCGAAAAGCAAATTCCCCAAACTAGACGCCGGTGCTTTGGCCGGCAACAACTCCGTACTCGCTGTGATCCAACCTCCGCAAGAGCTCGCGTGTAGGATTGAAGATCCAGTTGAGCAGCAGGCCGAGAAACAGCAGGGCGGATAGGCCCGTAGCAAGAATGAAGCCGTATTTCGGATCGCCAAATGAGTCGCTGATAGCGCCCATCGCCAATGGCCCTAAAACAGCCGCGCCACACGTGAAGAACAGAATCACACCCGCCACCGCGCCGTGCTCCGATTTCTGGAAGCAGCTGATACCCTTCGAATTCACAGTGGGATAAACCACAGACATGAAAAGTCCGGATAAAGGTAAGAGGTAGACGGCTGTTCCTATTCCGCCAAACATGCTGCCAACGAAGCAGACCAGAATCGCCAAACTGAATAAGGTCAAGACCGCTGTCCAACTCAACCGGACGAGAATCCATGACCCGATGAATCTCCCAGCGGCGCGAAGGACAAAAAAAACGGATACTGCGTACCCTGCCATGAAGGTTGCGGAACCGCGATATGTGGCGAGGAGTGTGGGCATCCATACGTATACGGCGGATTCGACTGCTACATATAGAAATATCGCTGCTGAAAAACCAAGAGCGTATGGGTGCTTCATCATGGTCAGAGTGCGTCTCAAATCAATCGGCTTCTCGGTTTTTTTTGCGGTATGGGGATACCTGACAAACCAGGCGGTCACAATAAGAGCCACGCAGATCGTGCCTGCGATCAGATAGAGCCACTTCCACGATGTGCCGCGAACCAATAGCAAGGTCACAACTGCGGGACCCACGATCGCCCCGACCGCGAAGAACCCCTCCACGGTGTTCATAGTCGATGTGTGTTCGGTAGTAGATTTCGAAATGTCACCAATCAGGGCGAGGGCCCCCGTCTTGAAAATGCCGATTGCGATACCAGAAATTGCCAGAAGAACGACAAAGAACGAGAAGGACTTCCCCACAGCGAAAAGATAGGAGTTGAGGGCGAAAAGCACCAAACCTAGGACGATTGTTCTTTTTCGGCCGAGCTTGTCAGCCAGATATCCAAGGAAAATAGCTGCAAAGGCGATGCCGGACATGGTGGCATAGTGAAAGGTGCCGGCGACCGTCATGCTCAGGTGGAATTCCTTGATCACTTCAGGAATGATGACGCCCACGGAATCCGTCGTCATGGCAAACATCATGAACATGAGGAATGTGAGCCATTTGATCAGGCTCATATTCGATTGACTTCGGACGGTGGTCATAAGGCCTTGCTGGCGCTAGTGTCCTTTGAAACTGGGATTCCGACGGTCCGTTGTTGGACGCCGTTGGCCGTGGAGTACGTTATTTGAGCTTGGGGTTCCTTAAAATTCACTTCGAGCTTCGCCAAATGGCTCCCAAGTTTCCACGTGATTGTGAGGGCGTGGTT
>DATDMO010000382.1:0-2150 GCA_036518755.1 Candidatus Acidiferrales bacterium
ATCGCCCGCCCGCGGATACTTTCGCGTTGGCAACTTTGGCCAGCCCGAAATCCAGAATTTTCGCGTGGCCCCGTTTGGTCACAAAAATATTCGCCGGCTTGATGTCGCGGTGGACAATGCCTTTGGCGTGCGCCGCGTCCAGCGCATCGGCGATTTGTGTCGCCAGGTCGAGCATCGTGTCCAGCTTGAGGGGTTTGGTTTCAATGCGGTGCTTGAGCGTTTGGCCTTCGAGAAGCTGCATCACGATGAACGGCTGGCCGTCGTGCTCGCCGATCTCATGGATGGTGCAGATGTTGGGATGGTCGAGCGCCGAGGCAGCCCGTGCCTCGCGCTGGAATCGTTCGAGCGCCTGATGGTCTTTCGCCAGTTCTTCGGGGAGAAACTTCAGCGCCACAAAACGGCCGAGCTTGGTGTCCTCGGCCTTGTAGACGACACCCATGCCTCCGCCGCCGAGCTTCTCAAGAATCCGGTAGTGGGAAACGGTTTTGCCGACCATCAATGAGGCGTGATTCCCTGCCGAAACATCCTATGCGCGCTCCGTCACCAAGTCAATGATTTCGGCAGGCGCCACCGCCCACGAAGAAAAGGCGAAACTCGTCAGAGTTTTTGAGATTGTCCGGTTCCTGACCGAACGTCCGGTTGACACGCCCCCCGTATTTCGGGGACAATATGCGTATATGTCCTCAGTTCCAATCCATGCCAATGGTCTTGAAACACAAACGCCTTTGTGCCGGCTGGTTGTAAGAAAAGAAAAAAGCCTGGAAGAGATTTTCCATTTCGTGGTTGGCGGATTGGAAGCAGGCCAGCAAGTGGTTGCCCTGGCCGCGCCCGATTGTTTGAAGGAAATCGCGCATGGGGTCAGTGAGACTGGGCTGAAAGCCGACTCCCTGGCTCGCAACGGGCGGTTGGTGCTGCTGGCCGCGCCCGATTGCCTGAGTTTCCTGTCCAAACCGGATCCCTTTCAGCGCGGACCCCTGCGACGCAACGGGTCGATTCTGCGATGGGTGTCGGACTGGTCGTGGGCATACGGAAACGGGATGCATCACAACCATCTCCTCGAGCTTCAGCACCGCCTGCACGAGTATGTTCGTTCTTTGACCCAATTCTCAATGTGCACCGTGCATTGCGAGAATTTGGAGCGCACTTCCCTGCTGGCCGTCCTGGCCGAGCATCGCCGGGCCGCGCGAGGGCTCGTCGCTGTTTAGATGCGATTACGTCCACTCACAGGCGTGCTTTTCCGCACACCCAAAATCCAGCGAAAAGTATCTCCTTCGACTTGTGATTTCATCCTCATCCCACTAAAATTTGCCTTCTGAAGTTGGCGTAATCATTTCCATGTGGCTAAAAGACAAGACCGCAATCATCACGGGCGCGGGCCGCGGCATCGGCCGGGCGACCGTGCAACTGCTCGCGGCGGAGGGCGCACAGATTTTGGCGGCCGACCTGGATGAGAAAAATCTCGCGGAGATTGCGGCGGCCGTTACCACCGTCGGCGGGAAGATCCACACGCTGGCCGGTGATGTAACCGCCATCGGGTTCGCGGAAAAGATCGTAGAGAGCGCTCTGCAGGTTTTCGGCGGCATCGAAATCCTGGTAAACAACGCCGGCTACACCTGGGACGGCGTGCTGCACAAGATGACGGACCAGCAGTGGCAGGCCATGCTCGACGTCCATCTTACGGCGCCTTTCCGGATAATCCGTGCGGCCTCGGAGTATTGGCGCGAAACCGCCAAGCGCGAATTAGCGGCGCGGGGGCAAGCCCGCGCGCGCAAGATCGTCAATGTCAGCTCAACCTCCGGAACGCGCGGGAATTTCGGGCAGGCGAATTACGCCGCCGCCAAAGCCGGAGTGGTCGGCCTGACCAAGACACTGGCGCGCGAATGGGGAAGGTTCAACATTCAGGTGAACGCCGTGGCCTTCGGCCTGATTGACACGAGATTGACGCGCAGCAAAGAGACCGGCGAAAAGATTTCGCGCGGCGAATCACGGATCGAACTGGGCATTCCTGCCGACCTCCGCGAGCAGGCCATCCGCCAGATCCCGCTGGGCAGGCCGGGGACTCCCGAGGAGGCTGCGGGAGCCATCCTCTTCTTCGCCTCTCCACTTTCCGATTATGTTTCCGGGCAGGTGCTGGAAGTCGCGGGCGGGAT
>DATDMO010000383.1:0-9809 GCA_036518755.1 Candidatus Acidiferrales bacterium
CGTCGTGCGAGTGGATAAACGCTCCGACGACAATCACGAAACGATTGGCGTAGCGGCCGTTATTGAACGCTACGATATCGTCCGTGGCGAGGGCGTTCGCATTTAGCTGGTTTTTAGTCCGCGCTCCCAAGATCGTTAAGAGCATCTATCGGGTTCGCCCGGCCCCGGCGGGGAAGGTCGGTGCCTCCATTGGGAATTGGGATTCCTCTAAGTGCCAAGGATTTTCAGGAAGCTGGCATCCCTTCCAGTTCATCTGCGGCCCCCGACCGCAAACCACCCCACGGCTGCAGCCCTCTAAAGGGAAACAAAAATAAGGCTTTGCGGCGCAGCAGGACCGAACCGCCCAACGGCTCGCCTGACCCTTCCAAATCATAGTTTGGTTGCAAGTGTGCTGGACAGTGATCGGGGGAGGTCTTCACTGCGGCACGTCGCCAACATCTAAATGGTTTCTCCCGTCCAAGTTAGTCATGAAACCACCTCCGTCGAGTTACCGCCGGAGCAAATTTACTTCGGACCGTCGGCCACCATGCAGGCGGTGCGGCAGAGGGTCAATCGTGCCGCAGGCCTGAACGTTCCCATTCTCATCCTCGGCGAAAGCGGTACAGGCAAAGAGGTTCTCGCGCGGTTCATCCATGCCCGTTCGCCTTGGAGCAACGGGCCTTTCGTAAAGGTCAATTGTCCGGCCATCCCTGGGACACTTCTGGAGAGCGAGCTGTTCGGCTTCGAAAAAGGAGCATTCACCGGAGCCCACGCCGCGAAGCCCGGCCGTATGGAAATGGCCGACGGCGGCACGCTCTTCATGGACGAGATCGCGGAACTCGATTCGAGTCTTCAGGCCAAATTGCTGCACGTTCTGCAGGACGGCCATTTCACTCGGATCGGTGACCACGACGAAAGGCGGCTGGGCGCGCGTGTGGTCTGCGCCACTAACCGTTTGCTTCAGCGGGAAATCGCGAATGGCAACTTTCGCGCCGATCTGTTGTACCGCATCAATGTAATCACGATTACGCTTCCTTCCCTGCGTGAGCGCCGCGAGGACATCCCATATCTGGTTGAGTATCTCCGAAATCAATTTAATCGGCGCTTTGGACGGGACGCCGCACCTCTATCGCAGGAGACGCTACAACTTCTGCAGCAGCGAGACTGGCCCGGGAACGTTCGCGAGCTGGAGAACTCGATCGCACGGTATGTTGTGCTAGATTCCGAGGAAACTTTTTACGGTGAGCGCATCGATCGGGATCCGGTGCACATCGCCTACGAACCCAACGCTGATGGCCATATTCCCTTAAAACGTATCTCTCAACAGGCGATCCGACGGATGGAGCATGACGTGATCCTTCGCGTCCTGCAAGCGAATCACTGGAACCGGCGCAAGGCAGCCCAGGTTCTGAAAATTAGCTACCGCGCTCTGCTTTACAAAGTCCGCCAGGCAGGTTTGCCAGCGAAGCACGCCCGGCAAAAGGAAGCCAAGTTGGAACTCTAGCCGCCTACCGCGCCGCCGTCGGAAGCAGCGGTTCGACGAAAATCGGCCCGTTGCCTGCCACGTATGACCCCCGTGCCTCTTATGAACCTCGGCATCGAGTCCGTCTTGCCCCTTCCCAGTAATTCGGCTAGCCTGATTGAAACATGTCGAAGTCGAACGGCAAATCGAGCTTGAAGGTCTGTCTGCTCTCGCCGCACCCGATGGTCTTGGCCGAGTTCCATCGATTGCTCGAGGATTCGGGCTTCCAGATAACGTCTAAGCATCTGACTTCAATGCTGGCGCCCGACTTGCGCAATTTGGACGTTCCTCGCGCCTCCGTTTATGTTGTGGATGCTCACGCAGCGCGGCAAGCAACCGGGGCCCTGCTTGGAAACATCCTGGAACGCTATTCTGGCGCACGGTTGCTCGTGGTTGGAGATAAGCTGAATGAGACCGACAGCTATTCGCTGCTGCGGCTAGGAGCGAAGGGGATCCTCAGTTACGCCGAAGCCCGAGACCAACTCTCCCGCGCCCTTCCCCAGGTAGCCGCAGGCGGCATTTGGGTTCCACGACCGGTTCTTTCCCGGTTCGTCGATTCTATTCTGAGTAGCACGCACGGGCGCCGCTTGCGCGTCGAATCTCCCAATGAACTCAGCCGCCGCGAACAAGAGGTCCTCAGCAGCCTGCTCGAGAATCTCGCCAACAAGGAAGTGGCGGAGCGCTTGCATATTTCCGAGCGCACCGTGAAATTTCACGTGTCGAACTTGCTCGCCAAGTTCGGCGTCCGTCGCCGTGCGGACTTGATCCTCCTCTGTTATCAGCGCCGCAACACTGTGGGGACGCCACAGTTACAGCTGTAGTCCATCCTCCTCCTTGCCTTCGTTGAAAATATAGAGTCGCTGTTATAATTTCCCCTCGCCCTGCTGCCAGGCTCAAATGACATGGCCACGTTCTCCATTGAAAACTTTGGGTGTCGCGCAACGGACGCCGACGCGGCTGCTATCCGCCACGAGCTGCTGAAGTCCGGGTTCACGCTGGCTCCCGATCACGAATCCGCCAGCATCGTTGTGCTGAACACCTGCACGGTTACGGCGGCGGCGGATTCGCAAGCACGGGAAGCGGTGCGGAAAATTCACGCGGCGAATCCCCAAGCGCGCGTCATTGTCACCGGCTGCTATGCGCAACGCGCTCCTGCTGAACTCGCTGTGATTCCGGGAGTTGCGTGCGTAGTTGGAACTTCGCATCAGGCGGAAATACCGAGTGTGGCGCGGGGGCTGGGAGCGGACATTACACCGGAACGCAGTGGCGCTGCCGACTTCATTCCAGTTGAAATGCTTCGGGGCAACAACTCTGCAACACGCGCCGCGAAGATAATCGCGGGCGACATTTTCGCGCTGTCATCCGTGCAATTTGCCGCGGCTGCATTCATGGCCGGGGACCGCACGAGGCCCATTTTGAAAGTACAGGATGGCTGCAACAATCGTTGCTCCTATTGTGTGATTCCGCTTGTCCGGGGGCGCAGTCGCAGCCTTCCAGCCGACCAAGCGATTTCTCAAATTCGTGCGCTGGTGGATGCCGGCGTGAAGGAAATCGTTTTGAGCGGAATCAACCTGGGGAGCTATGGACGCGATCTCACTCCGCGTGTTGACTTGGTTGGCCTTGTCCACCGGATTCTGCACGAAACCTCGATTCAGATGCTTCGGTTCAGTTCCATCGAGCCGCAGGACATCACCGAGGATTTCGTGCATCTGATGGCTTCCTCCGCGCGCCTGGCGCCGCATTTTCACGTGCCCCTGCAATCGGGCTCCGACCGCATTCTGAAGGCCATGCACCGCTGGTATCGCACCGCGCATTACTCCGAACGCGTGCGTGTGATACGCCGGGTGCTGCCGGATGCGGCAATCGGCACGGATGTGATCGCGGGATTCCCGGGTGAGACGGACGAGGATTTCCGTGCGACGACCGAGCTCATCGGCGACCTTCCGTTTACCTATCTACACGGCTTCTCGTTCTCCGCGCGTCCCGGAACCGCAGGCGCCACGCTCGGCAATACGGTGCCTCCGAACGTAATTCGCGAGCGGGCCCGCGCCCTGAGAGCCTTCGGGCATCAAAAGTCCGTCGGATTTCGCGCTTTGCAATCGGGCCGCGTGCTGCGCGCGCTCACGCTCGCCCGCAGCTGCGATGCTTGGACGGAGGCTATCACTGGAAACTATTTGAAAGTCCGCGTTCCAGGGCAGCACGCCGCGAACCAGTGGCTGGACGTTCGGCTCGGAGCGGAAGGCAGCGCGGCAGACATTCAGAGCTAGCCTTGCTAGTCAGCTTTCGAAAATCACTTGGGCGAGCGCCAAATTTCCGCTGTGCGTAATCGACACCGAGATATGCTTCACACCCAGGCGGTCCGCAATTTGGAGCGCGGCTCCGGCAAGATGCAAGGTGGGTTTGCCAGTCGCTTGGCGCGTAACCTCGATATCGCGCCAGCGCACACCGTGGCTCCAGCCCGTTCCCAGCGCCTTCATCGCTGCTTCCTTAGCTGCAAATCGCGCGGCGTAGCGCTCGAACTTGTTTTTGTAGCGCTCGCAATACGATACTTCGGTGGGCGTGAAGAGCCGTTCGAGAAACGGTGCACCATGGCGCCGGATGGCGGATTCGATCCGGTCGACTTCGGCGATGTCTAAACCCAGTCCAACGATCAAGAGAGAACCCGTATTTTCGCGAGTAGGGAACGGCCGCGATTATACCTATAATCGAGTGTCCTACACGCTTTGCGGAAATGCGTAAGATGACACACAGCGCCGGTCGCACGACATGATCGCAGCCACGTCAAGAAGAGGCCGGCCGGTATCTCGAATTGCGGGTGTTCCACCTGAGGTCAAGGACGGTTGGGAACTTCACCCGGTGGGGCGGTTGCAAGTGCTCGAAGCACCGGCTCTCACGCGGCTGAGCTGGCTCGTCCACGCCTTCAGCACTCGCTGCGGCGGCACTAGCCGACTTCGAGCAGCAAAAGGTGCCAAAGCTGGCAGGTTTCGGCAAGTCGACGACCAAGTTCTGAATCTTGGCTTGACGGACGGGGACACTCGAAGGCGCGTCCTATCGAACCGCAGGCAATTCCTTCATGCGATTGGCGCCGATCGAATGAGCCTCGTCGCGATCGATCAAATTCACTCGGATCTGGTGCATCGGATCACCTCCGCGACCCAGGCAGTCACTAAGCTCGCTAAGGGAGACGCACTTCTCACCAGCGTTCCGGGGATACTTTTGGCGGTCCAGACTGCGGATTGCGTGCCGATTTTGCTCGCGGATAGGAGACGCCGGGCCGTCGCCGCAATTCATTCGGGCTGGCGGGGCACGCTTCTTCGCATTGCCGCGAAGGCGCTAGGCCGAATGCGGATGGAGTTTGGCACTTCGCCACAAGACGTGATCGCTGCCATCGGGCCTTCTATCGGCCGCTGTTGCTACGAGGTCGGCTCCGAAGTCGCTGCTGCCTTTCACTCGCAGTTTCCCAGCGCGCGAGAGTGGTTCGACGGCCCATTCGATGCCCTAGCCGCCGGCGAAAACGATCCGAATTGGCTTCCGTGGCTCACCATGAAGCCGCCGGGACACGCGTCTCCGCCGCCGCGCGTTCGCCTTGATCTGGTCGCGGCAAATCGAGCGATTCTAGTCGACGCCGGAGTGCCGCCCGTGCGGATTTTTCAGTCGAGGCTTTGCACTGCCTGCCGCACGGATCTCTTTTTCAGCTATAGGCGCGAACACGCTACAGGTCGACTGATGGCTGTTATTGGCATTCGCTGATGTTCGGCCGGAGCACCAGGCGTTTTTCGGGCTGAACGAGCTCTCCGATCCAAGTATTGACCAATTGTCGCGAGTTGCAAGCCCGCATCCACTCAACCGCTGCCTGTGGTGTAGAATGTTTTCATATCTCGCCGGACTAGGAGATTTTGATGGCGGACATGAAGGCACCTATGCCTGCGGAGGGCGCGGCGGACCGCAGGCGCTCGCACCGCGTGAACATTGCAATGCCTATCCTCGTCCGCGGCACTCGAGGCGCGCAGCGGTTCGAGGAACAATCTCAGACTGTGTCCGTCAGTGCGCATGGCTGCAATTTGCGGTTAACGACTCCCGTGGCACGCGGTCAAGAAATTGCGTTGGTAAACAAAAAGACGGCCGAGGAGCTACCGTGCACGGTCACTTTCATAGGGCAAAGAGACGCCGACAAGATAGAAGTCGGCGTGGAATTCACCGAGCCATCGCCGCTCTTTTGGCGCATTGCCTTCCCGCCCGAAGATTGGGATCCATCTGAGCGCAAACGCCCTGGGGGTGGACGCCCACCGGCCACACCGCCGCGGCATCGCTAACTCCTGCCGAATTCGCTGACCTTAAGATTTTCGGCTCGCTTGCGCGGAGTGGAACAGACTCTTCCTGTTTCATCAAATGCCAGCCTTTGGGATATCATGGCGGCTCGTCGAGAAAACTCGATCACACGGCTGATGTGAGCGCACACTCTCCTTACGCGTCACCGAACGCGCTCGGCGATGCCCCTGCAGACTCTTCCGCCTTTGCTATCGCATTTTGTTTTGCGGGCAAATACTGGCCAGCTGTTTCAGGCATTTCTATTCTTATTCTGGCGCCTTGTTTCTGGCACCGCGAGATTGTCGCGTCCGACCTTGGGAGCCATTTGTACAACGCTTGGCTCGTGCAATTAATTCATCGCGGTCAATCGCCGGGCCTTTGGATCGCTCCGCAACGCACCAACATTCTGTTCGATATCATGCTGAGCAATCTTGGTTCAATCTTCGGCTTGCGGGCTGCCGAAAAACTGACGGTCTCTCTCGCGGTGCTGACGTTTTTCTGGGGCACGTTCGCGTTCATATCCGCCGCGGTTCGGCGTGCACCTCGGAATCTGGTGCCCTGCGTCGCGCTCGTCACCTACGGTTGGACATTCCACCTCGGCTTCTTCAACTATTACCTGTCGCTGGGTCTTTCGTTTTTCGGTCTCGCGCTGTGGTGGCGAGGGAAAGGTTGGGAACGGCTCAGCGTGCTCGTGATAGCGCCTCTTGTTTACATCGCTCATCCGCTCGGATTGATGTGGCTGCTGGGCGCGGGAGCCTATATCGGAATTGCGGAGATGCTTCCGCGCCGCCATCATCCATGGCTCTTCTGCATTGCCGTTGCCGCTTCGCTGTTAGGCTTACACGCGTATATCTGGCATCACTATGTTGCCGATCACGGGGCAAGACCGTTTTACTCCTTCAACGGTGCGGACCAGCTTGTGCTCTTCGGCGAGCGCTATCGGGTTCTAGCTCGGGCGTTGCTCGCCTTCGCGCTCGTTTCCATCGTCGCCGATTTGATTCGCAGAAGGCGCGAATCTGCGCCGCTGAGGTATTACAGCATCCCACTCCAGCTTTATATTCTCGCGATGTTTTCGGTTCTCCTGTTGCCCGACGCGATTCATTTTCCTCCCCCCACGGCCGCCATCGCACTCTTAACCGAGCGGCTTACATTGATTACTGCCGTCGTTGGCTGCTGTGTGCTGGGCGCGATGCACCCGCGGAAGTGGCACTTCGCCGCTGTGACCGTCATTGCCGTACCCTATTTCACGTTCCTGTATCAGGACACCGCTATCGTCAACCGTATGGAGGCGCAAGCCGTTCAGCTGGTCAGCAAACTTCCGCCCAATCAGCGCGTGCTGGCTACCATCAAGCCCTTTCCCGGCTCGCGCATATTGAATCAGCACATCATCGACCGTGCCTGCATCGGGCGATGTTTCAGCTACGGCAACTACGAGCCCGGCTCCCGCGTCTTTCGCGTGCGCGCAACGCCAGGAAATCCCTATGTCCTCGACAGCTACGAGCTAGCCACGGAAACCGAGAAGGGGGACTATCTGGTGCAACCTCGCGATCTCCCGCTCTACGAAGTTTATCAATGCAGCGAGAATGGAACCGAGCTTTGCATGCGGCCGCTGGCGGCCCGCGAGTACAACGGTGAGGCACCAGACGAGTAAATTTGACTTTGAAGAGACGCCCCTACTGCTGAACCGTTTCTGCGGTACGAGTCTCTTGACGAGCCGCCGTTCGCGGCGCAACACGCTTTCGCCGTGCCATGCGCCACGAGCCCAGCCTCCACGCCAGCAGTATTCCCACCAGGAACCCATATTCCAGCGGTTTGCGAACATCCGATTTCACCAGCCAGTAGTAGTGAATTACGCCTAACACGGCCGTCGCATAAATCAGCCGGTGCAACATCTGCCAGCGCTTTCCGCCTAGCCGCCGGATCGACCACGCCGTCGACGTGAGCGCCAGCGGAATCAGCAGCACGAAGCCCGTGAATCCCACGGTGATGAACGGTCGCTTCATCACGTCCGCCCACATGGCTGTCCAATTAAAGGTCTGGTCCAGCCCGATCCACGTCGAAAAGTGCAGGAACGCATAAAAAAAAGCGAATAGCCCGAACATCCTCCGGAAACGAATTAACTGCGGGACATGCAGAATCTTGCGAAGCGGCGTGATTGCCAGCGTGATTACTAGAAATCGCAGGATCCAGTCACCCGTGAAATGGGTGATGTACTTAATTGGATCGGCCGTGAGATCCTCATGAATTCCCCGCCAGACCAGCCAGGCCGCGGGCCCGAGGCACACCACGAAAACCACCACTTTTGTCCACTTGCTCATCAGAATTTTATTCACGAAGATTCTCTAGAAGTTTTTACGCAAGTCCATGCCTGTGTAAAGGCTTGCCACCTGGTCGCCGTAGCCATTGAACATCAGCGTCGGAATTCTCTTATTGAATAGCCCGAATCCCGGCCCAATACGGCGCTCGGTCGCTTGGCTCCAGCGAGGATGATCCACGTGGGGATTCACATTGGAATAAAAACCGTATTCGTTTGGAGCGTAAATATTCCATGTCGTGGGCGGCTGGTCCTTTACGAAGCGAATCTTGACGAGCGACTTGATGCTCTTGAATCCGTACTTCCATGGAATCACCATGCGTACCGGCGCGCCATCCTGATTCGGCAGCGTCTCACCGTACATGCCCACGCAGAGCAGCGCCAGCGGATTCATCGCTTCATCCAGCCGCAAACCTTCGACATACGGCAGTTGGATGCCCGCTTGCCTCCCCAGCGGCATTTGCTTGGGATCGTAATAGCTCTCGAAGGCCACATACTTCGCTTTGGGCGTCGGTTCGGCCAGCTTCACGATCGTGTTGAAAGAATATCCGATCCACGGAACCACGATGGACCAGGCCTCCACACAACGGTGGCGATAGATTCGCTCCTCCAGGGGCGCCAGTTTCATGATTTCGTCCATGGTGTATTTGCGCGGCTTGGCGCATTCGCCTTCCACGGAAACACTCCACGGCGACGTGACAAAATTCTTCGCATTCTTCGAGGGATCGTCCTTATCCACGCCAAACTCGTAGAAATTGTTATAAGTGGTCACCTTGTCGTAAGGGGTCTCGGTCTCGTTGGTGCTATAAGGCCATTTCTGAACGCCATTGAGCTTCACGGGCACCGATCCGCCCGAGCCGCCGCGCGCCAGCAACCGAGGAAACTCTTTATATCCGGCCACGGCTACACTGGTCGCGGCCAAGCCGAGCAAGAAATTCCGGCGTCCCATATACAGTGCCTTGGGTGTGACGTCCGCGTAGGTTAAGTCCGGCTTTTTCTTGATCAACATGGAAATCCTCCCCTAGGACCTCTATTAATAATACGCGCCACACAGTAGATTGGATGCCCGAAATCGCGAAATGGCGGAGGAATTCGGTACGTTCACTTCGCAGCCAATTCCCTGATCAACGCTGCGCGGAGTTGCTCCTGATGCGCCGGGCTTAGCTTGGCGCCGTTCGAGGTGAGATAAAACACGTCAATCGCCGTCTGCCCCTCGGTTTCGATCAGGGCGATTTCGATATTGCAGTTCTCGCGCGCCAATTGCGAGCTGATCCGGTGTAGCAAGCCGAGCTGGTCTTGCGCGATCACCTCGATCAACGTGCTCTGCTTCGAGCACTCGTCGTCAATTTCCACGCGCGTCTCCACCTTGATCTTCGGCACCGTGTTTTTTTCCGATCGCAACCGGTCTCGGAGCATTCGATCCAGATCCGCCTTCTCCAACAGCACGTCGTGAATGCTCCCCTTGAACCTCTCCCATTCCGGCAAGTTCAATTCCAGCGTTTGGAACCGGTCGGTGAAGAAAAATGTATCCACAACGATTCCGTCGTCATTCGAGAATGCCGCGGCCTTCACAATGTTCATTCCCCATGCCGCCAGCGCGCCGCACATCCTCGCAAAAAGGAACGGCCGGTCGCGCGTCACCAGGGTTAGCTCGTACCAGTGGCGCCCTCGCGTCAATTCCAGCTG
>DATDMO010000384.1:0-3303 GCA_036518755.1 Candidatus Acidiferrales bacterium
CCGCGCCTGTACTTCTGGCTTTTGCACTTGGTATGGCTGTTCCCTTGGAGCGTCTACTTCCCCGCGATTGCGAAGCTTTCGTTCAAACCTGAGGACCGCGCGGGACAAACGCGCCTTCTGGCGCTGTGCTGGGTGGGCTTCATTCTTGTGTTTTTCACGTTTTCGACTACGCAAGAATACTATTCCATGCCCGCTTATCCCGCGATGGCGCTCTTGATCGGCGGCGCGATGGCAATGGGAGGCAAGTGGGTGAAATGGGGGACACGCGCCCTTTGCGTGATTTCAGCGTGCGCGGCGGCGGCTGTTTTCGCCATTCTTTTCCACGTCCGCGGAGTGGCAACGCCCGGAGACATTTCTTCCGCTCTTAGCCACCATCCCAACGTCTATACGCTTTCGCTGGGGCATATGGAGGATCTCACGCTCGACTCGTTTGCGTACCTCCGTGTGCCCCTCGTGATGGCGGGAGTCGCATTTCTTGTGGGGATGATCGGTACGCTTCAGGCGAAGGCCGACCGAGCCTTTTGGGCTGCCGGCTTGATGATGGTCATATTCTTTCAGGCGGCCCGACAGGCCATGGTGGTTTTCGACCCCTATTTGTCATCGCGGCCTCTCGCAAACGCGCTCATACAAGCGCCCAAAGGGCAGTTGATTGCGGAGGGGTTCTATTACCAATTTTCGTCCGTTTTCTTCTATGCGGACCGCACAGGCCTGCTTTTCTCGACTCGAAGGGCGAACCTGGAGTATGGGACGAATGCACCCGGAGCGCCGCGCGTTTTCATTGATGATTCACAACTTAAGGATCTTTGGCTGGCACCGGAGCGCGAATACCTCCTCACATTCGCCTCAGCTCAGCCCCGCTACCAGGGGCTGGTCGGACCGGACAAGCTCGTGACCGTGGCGAGAAGCGGCGGGAAGATTCTCCTGACGAATCATCCTTTCGACGAACGCGAGGTCTCGGAATCCCAGCCGTTGCCCGAATCGAGGGGGCCGTAGTTGCCTACGGAGCGAAGTAGTATCGGCTTCCACAAAAACCTGTCGCGCGAGCTTGCATTCGGTTGATATACTTCCCAAATTAACCCCATGAGCTGGGAAGAGAATTCGCCCGCGTATTCCATCGTTGTACCCCTGTACAACGAGCAGGAAAGCGTCACGCCGCTATACGTGAAGATCATCGACGTGATGGATACCGTTGGCGAGCCCTACGAAATTATATTCGTTGACGACGGGAGCCGCGACGGCACCTTCCGCATACTCTCGGAAATCGCGGACGACGATGAGCGGGTGGTGGTGGTTCGCCTGCGCCGCAACTTCGGGCAGACGGCTGCGCTGAAGGCCGCCTTCGACCATTCCCGCGGTGAAATCATCATTTCCATGGACGGCGATCTGCAGCACGAACCCGCGGAGATCCCCCGCTTTATCGAAAAAATGAAGGAAGGCTACGACATCGTGAGCGGCTGGCGGGTCGAGCGGACCGACCATTGGCTCACGCGGCAGCTTCCCAGCCGGATAGCGAATCGCATCATGGCAAAGCTTTCGCGAGTCGATCTGCATGACTTCGGCACTACGTTCAAGGCCTATCGGCGGGAAATTCTTTCCGAAATTCACCTTTATGGCGAGCTTCACCGATTTATTCCGGCTCTGGCAAGCTGGGCCGGCGCGTCCGTGGCCGAAGTGCCGATCACGAATATCCCACGCAAGAGCGGAAAATCGAACTACGGCATCTCGCGCACGATTCGCGTGCTGCTCGATTTGGTGAGCGTAAAGTTCCTCCTTGATTATTCGACGAAGCCGCTTCAATTGTTCGGGCTTGCCGGTCTGGCGTGCCTGAGCGGCGGCTTCGGAATCGGCCTGTGGGTTTTTGTCCGGAAGGCGTTGCTCGATGAAAACCTTCTGGCCAATCACGGCCCGCTGATGATTCTGGGAATGGCTTTGGTAATGGGCGGCATCCAGTTCATTGCCATCGGCCTGATCGGCGAGCTGCTGGCGCGAACATACTACGAATCGCAGAACAAGCCTGTATACAACGTGCGTGAGTTGCGCGGCCGCAACGCTAGAGCGGACCGAACCGAGCCTCCGCGAACGGCCGGTGCGGCCGGACGATAAAGTGCCGGGCGAGGTTGCGCCTCCGACCAACGCCCATCAGACGCACCCGCCAAGCAATCCCTCGACGCATCCTGCTCGCAAGATTCTCTGGTTTCTAGCACGCCTCGCAATCGCGGGAATCCTGCTCGCCTATCTAGTCAAGTCCGACTTGATCGGTATAAGCGCGCTATCAAAACCGTTCGCGGCATGGCCGGCCGCGCTGGGCGCGATTGCGCTGGTACTTTTTGACGTGGCGCTGATGGCGTGGCGCCTTTCACTTCTTTTCCAACCACGCGGAATGCGGCTGCCCTGGCGTGTTTCGATGCAACTTACGCTGGTCGGCTTCTTCTTTGCGGCGTTCTTGCCGGGCGCCGCGGGCGGTGATCTCGCAAAGCTCTTCTACACGGCAAGAGGCAACAAAGAACGCTTTTCCGAAATCGTCGCGGTGACTCTATTCGACCGTGCCATAGGGTTGTTTTCCCTGCTCATTATGCCGCTGATGTTGGCGTTGCTTTCGCCCAGTTTCATCTGGTCGATTCCGGCGATGCGAGCCTTGTTTTGTCTGGCGGTTGTGCTCGCAGTCATGCTTGTGGCTGCGTTTCTCTTCTGTTTGTATCGCGAGCCACTGGTGAAACGAATCGCAGGAGGCCTGTTCTGGTTCCTTCCTTCCAAGATCAGGCTTCAGCAGATCCTGACTACAGTCGCCGACTATCGCGATCACGCCGGAATTGTGGTTGCGGCCCTTGCGCTCTCGCTGGTAGCGAACTTTGCGCTGGTTGTCGTAATGCTGCTGGGTGTTCGGGTATTGAATCCGGGCGGACTCAATCTCAGGATGGCTATTATCATTCCGCTCGGATTCATCGCAAACAGCCTCCCACTAACTCCCGGCGGGCTGGGAGTGGGAGAAACGGCGTTCAGCGCTCTCTTTGCGCTGGGAGGCTTTAGCGGCGGCGCTGCGGCATTGGTATGTTGGCGTGTTTGGACGGGTCTGGTGCGGATGCTGGGACTCGGATATTACCTCCGAGGAATCGATCGTCGAATTTTCGACGACGCCGGAGCGGATGCGCTTAGCCGATCCGAAACTCTGAATTCGAGCGCCACAGTCGGATCCGTTGATGGTTGATTGGCCAATATTACTGAAAAAGCGGTGCGGCAGCATTCCATACGTCAGGGCAAAAGAGATACAATCCCTTAGAGGAAGTCGCGCAATTTTCGCTGTGA
>DATDMO010000385.1:0-4028 GCA_036518755.1 Candidatus Acidiferrales bacterium
GCGGTCCTATTTTTCCTGATCGCTTTCGTTCAATTCACACGAGAGGCGATGCGCTCGAGGAAAACGCCAAAGCACCTTATCCGCATGGAAGCAGGACGCTCCGCCGCCAAAATATTCATCCTTCGGGAACCGCCCGTCCTGCCGAAACGGATTCCAGCGGGCAAGAAAGGGAATGGAGTTGTAACGGCCCGGCCGGTCAACACAGCCAGCAAGCGCTGGCCCGCGAAAGGATCGTCGTGATGCTCGATATCGCGTTCGTGGTGTGCACGGCACTCTTCTTTCTCGTAGCGCTGGCCTATGTGTGGGCCTGCGATCGGCTGAACTGAAGGAGCAAGCGAATGGTGGGCAACGTGATTCTCTTAGGAATTTGCGTTTTAATGTGGGGATACCTTCTGGCGGCGCTCCTCCGGCCTGAGAAGTTTTGACCATGACTGCAAACGGTTGGCTGCAAATCGGACTCTTCTTCACGGTGCTTTTGGCCGTGACCAAGCCGCTCGGCCTCTTCATGGCGCGTGTTTTTTCCGGCGAGCGAACGTTTCTCGACCCCGTTCTTCGTCCCCTCGAGCGTTTGCTCTATCGGACCACCGGAATCGACGAAAAGCATGAGATGGATTGGAAGGAATACGCCATAGCCATGCTGCTATTCAGCGCCGTATCGATGATCGTGCTTTATCTGATCGAACGAACTCAGCAATGGCTGCCGCTGAACCCCCAGCATTTTGCTTCGGTGCCATCCGCTCTGGCCTTCAACACCGCAGCTTCTTTTACAACCAATACCAACTGGCAGAACTACGGCGGCGAATCCACCATGAGCTATTTCACTCAAATGGCGGGACTCGCCTATCACAATTTCATTTCCTCCGCTGTCGGCATCGCTCTTGCCATCGCGGTGATTCGGGGCATTGCGCGAAAAGAGTCCAAAACCATCGGCAACTTTTGGGTGGATGTAACACGGTGCATCTTGTGGGTCCTGCTTCCTGCGTGCCTGATCATCGCGCTGGTGTTTGTCTCCCAGGGTATGGTCCAGAACTTAAAACCTTATGCCACCGCGCATCTCTTGAATCCCCAGAGCGCACAAATAGCCGGAGCCGATGGCAAGACAACCACACAAACCATTACCGACCAGGTGATTGCCCAGGGGCCGGTTGCCTCCCAGGAAGCGATTAAGATTTTCGGAACCAATGGCGGAGGCTTCTTTAATGCCAATAGCGCCCATCCATTCGAGAATCCGAATCCACTGACCGATTTCATGCAGATTGTGATGATGCTCTCTCTTGGGTCGGGCCTTACATATACGTTGGGCCGGATGACCGGTTCGCAGCGGCATGGATGGGCCGTCTGGACTGCGATGGCATTATTGTGTCTCGCCGGCGTCACGTTCACCTATGCGGCGGAATCGCGCGGTAATCCGCTTCTGCATGGCGTCGACCAGCACGCCAGTTCCATGCAGTCGGGCGGCAACATGGAAGGCAAGGAAGTACGTTTCGGGATTGCGTCCACAGCGCTGTTTGCCACCACCACCACCGACGCCAGCTGCGGCGCGGTGAATGGCATGCACGACTCATTCACCCCCCTCGGCGGCATGGTGCCCTTGGTTAACATCATGATTGGCGAGGTCATTTTCGGCGGAGTGGGCGCGGGGATGTACGGCATCATCGTTTTCATTGTTCTCTCGGTTTTCATCGCCGGCCTAATGGTTGGCCGAACACCCGAATATCTCGGCAAAAAGATCGAAGCCTTTGACGTGCAGATGTGCATGGTGACGGTGCTGGTCTTCTGTTTTCTTGTTCTCGGCCTTACCGGCGTTGCGATTGCGGCTCCGTTCGGCGCCTCGTCCATCAGCAATCCCGGGCCGCACGGACTGTCGCAGATTCTGTATGCCTATACGTCGCAGGCTGGCAACAATGGCTCAGCCTTCGCCGGTCTGAATGGGAACACGCCTTGGTACAACGTCAGCGGAGCATTCGATATGCTTTTCGGCCGCTTCTTCATGGTGATTCCGGTTCTCGCGATGGCCGGAAACCTTGCGCGAAAGAAGATTGTTCCCGAATCGGCCGGCACCTTCCCGGTAACCACGCCGCTTTTCACGTTCCTGCTTGTTTCCGTCATTTTAATCGTCAGCGCACTTACGTTTTTCCCCGCGCTCAGCTTGGGCCCAATCCTTGAGCACCTGCTGATGCATGCTGGAAGGGTTTTCTGAGGCAGCCATGACCCTATCGACTGAAGAGCTAAATCCACCACCATCGCCAGTGAACATTCCGGAAACACCTCTCGCTGCCGTTTCTCGCGAGCACAGAAAAAAGTCATTGTGGACCGGCGGCATCGTCACTGGCGCGCTTCGGGACTCGTTCATTAAGCTCAACCCGCGCACGCTGATGAAAAATCCAGTGATGTTCGTGGTCGAAGTCGGCGCGGCGATCACGACTTGGGACTTGGTGCGCGATCGCCTGCAACACCTCAGCGGGTTTGGCTTCGAGCTACAAATTACTCTCTGGCTGTGGTTCACCGTGCTCTTCGCAAACTTCGCCGAAGCCATGGCGGAAGGCCGCGGCAAGGCCCAAGCCGATACCCTCCGCAAGGCGCGCGCCGAAACGCTAGCTCGGCGCATCCGGCAGGATGGCTCCATCGAAGAAATCGCGGGTTCAAAACTGCGCGCCGGCGACCGCGTAAGGGTTCGAGCGGGCGAGTTCATCCCTGGCGACGGTGAAGTCGTGGAAGGCGTCGCTTCCGTGGACGAATCCGCTATCACGGGGGAGTCCGCGCCGGTGATCCGCGAGTCCGGCGGCGATCGCTCGGCGGTTACAGGCGGCACTCGCGTTCTCTCCGACGAAATCATCGTCGAGATCACTTCGAATCCCGGCGAAACTTTTCTCGATCGCATGATCAAGCTCGTTGAAGGCGCCGAACGTCAGAAAACACCCAACGAGATCGCGCTGAATATTTTACTGTCCGGCCTGACGATTATTTTTCTTCTCGCCGTGGTCACGCTCCAACCGATGGCGATTTATTCGGGCGCGCCGCAATCCGTTTTCGTCTTGATTTCTTTGCTCGTTTGCCTCATCCCCACCACGATCGGTGGGCTGCTCTCTGCCATTGGCATTGCGGGGATGGACCGCGTCGTGCAGCGCAATGTTCTCGCGATGTCCGGCCGCGCCGTGGAAGCCGCGGGCGATGTCGATACTCTACTTCTCGACAAAACCGGCACGATAACGCTCGGCAATCGCCGCGCAATCGAATTTATTCCTGCTCCCGGCGTGAAGGAATCCGATCTTGCCGACGCCGCACAGCTTTCCTCTTTCGCCGACGAAACACCGGAAGGCCGCTCGATTGTTGTGCTGGCGAAAGAGAAGTATGGCCTGCGCGGCCGCGAGCTTTCTTCCTACGCCGCCACTTTCATTCCCTTTTCGGCCGTCACGCGCATGTCTGGAGTGGACCTCGACGGCCGTCATATCCGCAAAGGTGCTTTCGACGCGATCACGCAGCACTGCGCCACCTGCGGGCATACGGTTCCCCCGGAGGTGCAGGAGAAAGCGAAGGAGATCTCCAACTCAGGTGGAACGCCTCTTCTTGTCGCCGAGGATAACCACGTGCTCGGAACTATTCATTTGAAGGACATCATTAAGGGCGGCATGCGCGAACGCTTCGGCCAATTGCGGGCCATGGGTATTCGCACAGTGATGATCACTGGCGATAACCCGCTTACCGCAGCAGCCATTGCACGCGAAGCAGGCCTCGATGATTTTCTCGCTCAAGCAAAGCCGGAAGACAAGCTCGCTCTGATCCGCGCCGAACAGGCCAAAGGCAAACTCGTGGCGATGACGGGTGACGGAACCAACGATGCCCCGGCCCTCGCTCAAGCCGATGTCGGTCTCGCCATGAACGCGGGCACTCAGGCTGCGAAGGAAGCCGGCAACATGGTGGATCTCGATTCCAACCCAACCAAGCTGATCGAAGTAGTTGAGATCGGCAAGCAACTGCTCATCACCCGCGGCGCCCTCACCACTTTTTCCGTCGCCAATGACGTGGCC
>DATDMO010000386.1:0-2733 GCA_036518755.1 Candidatus Acidiferrales bacterium
ATGCGGTGGTCCTTTCGAGCGTTCCTAGAGTGTAGCAACGCGCCGGATTTGGCAGCAACTTAAGCCCTTTCGTCCGCGAGGCCAGCTAGGGATGCCCTGGCACATCGTATCCCCCTGAGTCGTTGAGGTAGTAATCCAAGAATACGGGTGGAAGCAAGCAGAGTTGGAGCGGCGAGCGCGGAGCGAGCCGCTCGATGATCTGCCAAGGACTCTGATGGTCTTTGTGCGAATTGAGCCGCACGAGATTAAAGTACAGCTGGTAGGTGTGGGCCTTGGCGAGGAAGTCGCCGCGGCTGGTGAAGTCTTCCAGGTCGAAGAATTCGTCTTCTTCCAAGCGATGCACGGTTTCCACGTCGCTCTGATAGGTGTGCGCCGCGGGCGGGATGCGCACGTGCTGGCTGTCGCCGAGAGCCTTGGGAAAATCGCCCTTGAACTCGCTGCCGTTGTCGGTTTGCCAGACCAGGTCGCGGAGCGAAATGCCGTAGCGATCCAGGTGCTGTTGGATGCGCGCAGCGAAAACCGCGCTGGCCGAAGCGCTGCGTTGTTCGGCAAAGGCCCAAAACAGCAGGCCACTGCGAATTTCCCGCGCGGTGTACTGAATGACGGGCAAGCCGAGTTGCTGGGCTTGTCGCCAGTAGCGCGGGATATCGTCGAGATCCTTGGTGTCGGCGCTGATTTGCTGAAACAGCGCCCAGGAAGCCTTGATGTGCGCGAGGTCCTGCTTGCGCTGATATTTTCGGCGGCGTTTTTCGAGCAGGCCGTGCTCGCGCCAGATGCGTTCCAGAGCGTTATGACCGATGCGCAGGTCGAACTCGCGAATGAGTCTCCGTGCACCGAAAGTGGGCAGGGTTTTGCGGAGTTCCACGAGTTGGGCCTCCACGGCGGGAGGAGTCTTGTGCGCTTGCCGGTGACGGGCGCGAGGTCGTTCGACCAAGCCGGAAGGGCCGTGCTGCTCGAAGCGGCGCAGCCATTTGCGTACGGTGGGGATGGTCGTGGCAAAGAGCCGCGCGGTGGGTTTGATACCGCGCTGTCGGGCGCTTTCCACCAGACGCAGCCGATGGTTATAAGCGTTTTTCATCTCACGCACCAAATCAAAATAGCGACCGGAAGTGGCCATGGCGCGGCGATTTTACCTGCCGGACACTGCCCGGCGGCGGTGGAAAAGCCGCTCCGTGGAAAA
This sequence comes from Candidatus Acidiferrales bacterium, assembly GCA_036518755.1. Classification (GTDB taxonomy): domain Bacteria; phylum Acidobacteriota; class Terriglobia; order Acidiferrales; family UBA7541; genus Palsa-295. The sequence goes on from DATDMO010000386.1 coordinate 1,181, forward strand.
GTCAAAGACCGACTTTTCCACTCCGCTTGGAAATCGCTGCGCGATTCCCACTTTCCCACCGCCGCAACAACAACAAATCCAGCTCCTCCCTGCGTTTCTCGCTCACGCACTTCAACCCCGCCAGGGGGATACGATGTGACAGGGCTATTCCATGAGTACAGCTTCTTTGACCGCTTGGGAGGCGCATGTTACTATCGGTTTCTGCCCGAACGATGGGAACGGATTCCTCCACAATTTCTCCCGTGAGCGAGCTTCGCAAAACGCCGTTGAACGCATTGCACCGCCGCCTTGGCGCGAAGATGGTCAACTTTGGCGGGTGGGACATGCCTGTCGAGTACCCTTCGAGCGGTGGCCCTTTGAGCGGCGGGCTGATCGCGGAACACAAAGCGGTTCGCGGAAGCGTGGGAGTTTTTGACGTCAGCCACATGGGCGACATTCGCATTCGCAGCGGCAAGAAGCCCGGCGGGGCGCTGGCGGCGGTCCAGCATATCGCCATGAACGATGCTTCCAAGCTGGTGATCGGCCAGGCGCAATATTCGGCGATGCTCTACCCCGAGGGCACTTTTGTGGACGACGTGATTGTTCACCGGCTGGGCGAAGACGATTATCTCCTGGTGATTAATGCGGGTACGCGGGAAAAAGACATCAACTGGGTGCGCGAGAACACGAAGGGGTTCGATTGCGTGGTGGAAGATTTGAGCGGTGCGTACACGCAACTAGCGATTCAAGGGCCGCGAGCCGCAGAGGTCGTGCAGAAACTGACGGACGCGAACTTGAGCACGATCAAGAATTACTGGTTCACGCATGGCACTGTGTGCGGGTTGAAGAATACGCTGATTGCACGCACGGGATATACGGGCGAAGACGGATTCGAAATCTATGTGCCGTCCGATGTTGCAACCAGCGAACGCGTGTGGAACCAGATAATGGAGGCAGGACACACCTTCGGTATTGTTCCCTGCGGCTTAGGCGCGCGCAACACCCTGCGGCTGGAATCGAAGATGGCGCTTTACGGGCACGAGATCAGCGACAAGATCAACGTTTGGGAAGCGGGCCTGGATCGCTCTTGCAAGATGGAAAAGGGCGACTTTATTGGACAACCTGCGCTGGAACGCGCGAAAGCTGCGGGAGTGACGCGGACGCTGGTGGGCATCGAGATGATTGATCGCGGCATTGCCCGCGATGAGTACAGTTGCTGTAATGAAAACGGAGAGCGTATTGGCGTGGTGACGAGCGGGTCGCCTTCGCCGACGCTGGGCAAGAACATTGCGCTGGCATACGTGCCGCCGGCACTCTCAGCGATCGGTACCGCGCTTTACGTGGAGATTCGCGGGCAGAAGTGCAAAGCCCAAGTAGTTGCGACTCCGTTTTACAAGCGGCAGAAGAAAGCCGGCGTGCCGCAGGTAGCTTGAGGCACGCACAAGTATAAGGAGTGGTCTGATGGCGTATCCGAAATCGTTTCGCTACACCAAAGAGCACGAATGGTTGGACGTGAAGGGCGATCTCGCCACCATCGGCATCACCGATCACGCGCAACATGAATTGGGCGACGT
>DATDMO010000387.1:0-7965 GCA_036518755.1 Candidatus Acidiferrales bacterium
GTTGTTGATGATGCCGCGAGGAGAGATGCTGGGTCATCTTTTTAAACAGACTCCCGCGGCCAGTCTTGAGGAGTTTTGGTTTCTTCGTCCAGGGCCGATTAGTGCCGGTTTGCCCGTCGATCGGGCACAGGACCAAACTGAAAACTGCGACGTTAATTGCTCACTAACTGGCTCCCCTTGTATCGTTCCCAATTATGGCCAATACATTCAAGGTCGCTGTCGTCCAGGCCGCTCCGGTGGCGTTCGACCGCGACCGAACGATCCAGAAGGTCCGTGCGCTTGCCAGCGACGCAGCCCGATTGGGCGCGCGGTTGGTGCTCTTTCCCGAAGCGTTTGTTTCTGCTTATCCGCGAGGGTTGGATTTCGGCGCGGTGGTTGGCGCGCGCACGGATGCGGGCCGGGAAGACTTTCGCCGGTACTGGGAGAGCAGCGTGGACGTGCCCGGCCCAGCCGCGGACCAGCTCGGCAGGGCGGCACGCGCGAATGACATCTACCTGGTGGTGGGCGTGGTCGAACGCGCGGGTGGAACGCTGTACTGCTCGGTATTGTTTTTCGCGCCGGACGGCAGCCTGCTCGGCAAGCACCGCAAAATCATGCCGACCGGTTCCGAGCGCCTGGTGTGGGGCTTCGGTGATGGTTCCACTATGCCCGTGTTCGACACGCCGCTGGGGAAACTGGGGGCGGTAATCTGCTGGGAGAATTATCTGCCGTTAATGCGCGCGGCGATGTACGCCAAAGGGATCGAAATCTATTGCGCTCCCACGGCCGACGCTCGCGACTCCTGGATAGCGTCGATGCGCCATATCGCGGTTGAAGGACGCTGCTTCGTGCTTTCCTGCAACCAGTTCAACCGCCGGCGCGATTTTCCGCCGGATTATAGCTCCTCGTTCGGAGCAGATCCGGAGGCGATCGTTTGTCGCGGCGGAAGTTGCATTGTTGACCCCTTCGGCAATTTTCTTGCCGGGCCGAACGTGGAGGGCGAGGCGATATTGTCGGCTGAGATTGACCGCGCGCAGATCGTTCGCGGCAAATTCGACCTCGATGTCGTGGGACACTACGCGCGGCCGGACATTTTTCAGCTCCACGTTGATGAAGCAGCCAAACGACCCGTCAGCATGTACGGGGCTGACGCGACCGGCGCGAAAAAGCCGGCGGCTGAAGGCGAGCTTCGGCGGCCCCGGTCAAAGGAATCGGTGTCGACGCCAACGGCGCGAAGCAGCAAGAGAATGGGCCGACCAAGGTCCAGGAAAGCCGAAGCAAAAAATCTGTAGTGGTTGACTTGGCATCAGGTGCGGCCTAACATCCCGTCCACCATTGGTTCCTACCTTCACCGACTCGTTACCGGATGACATGGATTCGGATGCCCAACGGGGAACCGGAGGTCGCCGCGCTGCAGCGGGAGCAAGTAGCAGCCGCTGACAGCGGTCCCTATGCTGACCGGCCGTAATAGAGGCATCCCAAGCCTCAACCGGCGTAGTTAGTTGAGTTCGAGCGAGCGCTCGAATGCTCTCTCGAAGTGGGGCGAGCCCTCTCCAGCAGAAATTTCAACGGTATTTTCGGCCTCGGCGGCGCGGGGTTGCTAAGATATGCGGCCATCATGATGGCTCGAGTCTGGCGCTGCGCCATAATCGTCCTGCTGTTCTCGGTCTTTGCTGCGGCACAACGAGACGATCCCGTCCCCGATCCGAGAGCCATCGTTATTTCGGGTCATGCGCGCTTTACGGTGCTGACGCCACGACTGATTCGCATGGAGTGGTCTGAAGACGGTAAGTTCGAGGATCATGCTTCGCTGGTGTTCATCAACCGGCGCCTTCCTGTGCCCGATTTCAAGGCCGCAACCGCCGGCGACTCGCTAAACATCAAAACGAACCAGCTCTCACTCCGCTACCGCAGCAAGGACGGGCGCTTCTCCGCCGACGATCTGGAAATCAGTTTTCATCTGAACGGGCAACAGGTCACGTGGCGGCCGGGAATAGAAGACAAGGGAAATCTCCAGGGCACGATTCGGACTCTCGACGGTGTGAAGGGATCGACAAACCTCGGCTCCGGCCTGGTCTCGCGTGATGGCTGGGTCGTGATTGACGATACCGGCCGCCCGCTGTTCGACGACTCGGATTGGCCGTGGGCGATAGCCCGCAAAGCAGCACCGCACCAGGACTGGTATTTCTTCGGCTATGGCCACGACTATAAAGCGGCGCTCGGCGATTACGTGAAGGTGGCCGGGCGTATCCCTTTACCGCCGCGCTTCGCGTTTGGCGCCTGGTGGTCGCGCTATTGGGCGTACACGGATCAGGAATTTAAGGAACTGGCAAGCCAATTTCGCGAGCACGATGTCCCGCTCGATGTCCTCGTTATCGATATGGACTGGCACCCAACGTTTGGCGTGCGCTGGTGGGAGAACAAGAAAGATTCGTCAGATCACGTCCTCGGTTGGACTGGATACACGTGGAATCCGCTGTACTTCCCCGATCCCGGCGAATTCCTGAAGTGGGTGCACGAACAGGGCCTGAAGAGCACGCTGAACATGCACCCGGCCTCCGGTGTTCAACCGTTCGAGCGGCAATATCCCGAGATGGCACGTGCCATGGGCATTGATCCTGCAACGAAACAATACGTGCCGTTCGACATCGCAAACAAAAGATTTGCAACCAGCTACATGGACATCCTGCATCATCCGCTGGAGCGACTGGGAATCGATTTCTTCTGGCTGGATTGGCAGCAGGAACCGGATACTTCCCTTCCCGGGCTAAACAACACGTGGTGGCTGAACTATGTGCACTTCACCGACATGGAGCGCGAAGGCAAACGTCCTTTGCTGTTTCATCGTTGGGGCGGGTTGGGCAATCACCGCTACCAGATCGGTTTTTCCGGAGACACCATCTCGGTGTGGGACTCGCTAGCCTTCCAACCGTACTTTACTGCGACGGCGGCGAACGTCGGCTACGGTTACTGGAGTCACGATATCGGCGGCCACATGCCGGGAGAGGTCTCGCCGGAGCTTTACACGCGCTGGATCCAGTTCGGCGTCTTCAGTCCGATCCTGCGTACGCATACCACCAAGAACCCTGGCTCGGAGCGTCGAATCTGGGCTTATCCCGAACCGTACGCCGAGATCATGCGCGATTCTTATCTCTTACGTTACGCGCTGATTCCCTACATCTACACTGCGGCGCGCCAGGCTTATGACACCGGAATCTCGCTGCTTCGGCCCATGTACTACGACTGGCCGGAGTCGCCTGAGGCCTACGAGTTTAAGGACGAATATATGTTTGGCGACGACATGCTGGTCGCGCCGATCACGTCACCGATGGCCGCCGCCACTGATCTGGCGACAAAATCCGTTTGGCTGCCGCCCGGCACCTGGATCGAGTGGTTCACCGGAGCGGTGCTGAGAGGACCCGCAAAAGTGGAACGCAGTTTCGGACTTGATGAAATTCCCGTGTATGCGAAAGCGGGAGCCATCATCCCCACCCAGCCAAAAATGCTGCACACCGGCGAAAAACCAATTGATCCCTTGATCCTCACCGCTTTCCCGGCGGCTCATGGCGCAAGCCGCCTGTACGAAGATGGCGGTAACACACTTGGATACAAGCACAACGAATTTGCCAGCACCCTCATTCAACAAGTCCGTGACAAGAACACGATGACGCTGGAGATTCTTCCTGCGGAAGGGAGCTATCCCGGGATGCCTGGCGAGCGAAGGTACGAGATCCGACTGCCGCTTACGTGGCCTCCGGCAGAAGTGACCTTCGATGCCCACCCGGTGCCGTTTTCTCGCGACGGCGCAGTCCCCGGCTGGCGCTACGACGGAGACCATCTCAGCACTATCGTCTCGCTCCCCACCCAAGCTGTGGCGCGGAAGGTCAGCATCAAGCTGATGTTCCCTCCACAGCTGATGGCAAGACAACAATTGTTGGAGGGCGCTGCCGGAAAAATCGCGCGCTTGAAGCGGGCCATGGCAATGGCGGAAAACTCATGGCCCAACGGCTGGGCGCCCGACATCATGCTCGACACCGCACAGACCGGCAACCGCATCAGCCTGCATCCGGAAAATGCGTTGCAAGAACTTGAGCGTCTCGACAGCAACCTGCCGGAAGTTATCGTCCAACTGGAGAAGCTGGCGGAGGAATTGTCGAAGATGCCGGACAACGGCGAAGGTTACGGCTTCGGTCCGCAAGATCAAGTCGCCGCCGTCCGCAAGGCCATCGCGCATCTTGCAACACACTGAAGGCCGGAACACCGGAACAGTCTGCAGCGATTTACGGCGCCAACCACTCGAGGATCAGTTGCCGAACCCTGGCGCCTTCATGCCGGCGGCGGACGGCATCGAGGACGACGGGCATCGCGCTTTCCGATTTGCCTCGAAATCCAACCCAATAGGGAACGTGCAGTTCGGGAATTAGTAATTCGCTTTCAATGCGAAGGTCGCAGACCCGGAAAAACCCTGCGCGGAAAATCATTCGCCGAACGCTTGCCTCCAGGATATCGCGCGCCTTCTCCTCTGGCAGGGACGCAGCGACATGGTTACGGGATTGGGTTTCGACCGCGATGAGCTCATCGGAAAACGGCTGGAACGAGAACAGGTCGAGCTTTCCGGATACGGCATCTACCGCGAGCAGCATGGATTGCTTTCGCGAGCCGTCCCTGATGTGAACACGGTAAAGCCGGAAGGGGACATAGATCTGCGCCAACCTGCGAAGGGGTCCGCTGACCACATTGAGCAGAATGCGCCGCAGTCCATGGGAGCGCAGCTCGTGCGCAGCCTCTTCTCGGGTCACGTTTGGACGAAGCGTGCAGATCCCGGCCATGTTTTCTGTCATCGGAAATACACCCACAGTCCCACCACGACCGCCACCAGCAACACGCTGAATGCGAGGTTGACGCGACGCTCCAGCCGCGTCTCCGCAGCCGGCTTGCGTTGCGGCGCGATCGCTCCCATCTCTTCCACATTCAGTTTTTCGTCGACCGTCGCGAAGGTCAGTCCGGCCAGCGTGCGGCGTTCGGGTGCCGCCGTCGCCAGGCTTACCGAAACCAGCACGGCTGAACACGCAATAAACATCAAGATCGCGTAGTGAAGGAAATTAAGATCAACGATCCAGCGAGCTGCCGACGAGGTAAAGAAGTGGCCGCCATGACTGCGATCTGCGATCTCCAAGACGAACCGCAAAGCACCGAGCACGAATCCGACCAGCAAAGACGTGATTGCTCCTGCACCGTTCATGCGGGGCCACAGAATTCCGAGGATGAAGCACACCGCGATCGGCGGACTGATATACGCCTGGACACTCTGCAGGTAAATATAGAGCTGGCTGCTGATAAGGTGAATGAATGGCACCCAAAGCAGACCAAGAATTACCATGACACCGGTAGCCATTCGTCCGAAGTTAACCAGTTGCCGTTCGCTGGCCCCAGGGCGCAGTTTCTTGTAGAAGTCGAGGGTAACCAGCGTAGAAGCGGAATTGAACACTGCGCTCATCGCGCCCATAAGCGCCGCCAACAGCGCGGCGATCATCAGTCCCACCACACCGGCAGGCAAGAGATTGATGACCAGCGTCGGATAGGCAATATCGCCATTCAAGACTTCGCCGTTCGGCCCGAAACTGAAAAGGTTCCGGTACAGCGTCACAGCGATGAGTCCAGGCAGTACCAGGATGAACACAGGAAGAATTTTCAAGAACGCGGCAAGAATCGTGCCTGCCTTGGCATGTCCCTCATCTTTTGCTGACAGCACTCGCTGCACAATCACCTGGTCGGTGCACCAGTACCAGATACCAAGAATTGGTGCGCCTAGGAAAATGCCCGTCCATGGAAACTCAGGATCAGAAGGGGGCTTGATCATGTGGAAGTAGTTGGATGGAAGAGCGTGCCGCAGTCCGGTGAATCCTCCCGCCTTGTCGAGTCCGATGACGGTGAGAATGACCGCACCAGCAATCAAAATCAGCGTCTGCACAAGATCGGTGTAAATCACTGCTGCCAGGCCACCGGCCACGGTATATACCCCGGTGGCAACGACCAGGATTACCGCCGCCGTCAAAGGGCTCCACCCTACAACGCGTTCCAGAACCACGGCGGCTGCGTAGAGATGCACGGAAATTTTTGTAAAGACGTAGGCGATGATGGAAATGCCGGCCAAGTACACGGCACATTGGCGATTGAATCGCCGCTCCAGGAACTCCGGCATGGTGAAGACATTGGAGCGAAGATAAAACGGAACAAAGACCCACCCTAGAATCAACAGAATCATGCAGGCGAGCCATTCAAAGTGGCCCACCGCTAATCCTGATGTCGCACCGGATCCCGCCAGCCCGATAAAGTGCTCCGTGGATACATTGGAGACAAATAACGAGGTGCCAATCGCGAACCAGCCTATATCGCGACTGGCGAGGAAGTAATCGGTGGATGTCCTTTCTTTCAGCGAGAAGTAAAAGCCGATGGCGAAGACCACAACGAAATAGGCTGCGATGATGCCTAAGTCAACTGAGCCCAGTGTCCGGTGTGTCGCGCCGATCTGCGTCATTGAAGGCTCCTGGGTTGCACTGACAGGACAGCAGCGGAGGCAGGGAAAATCTGTCCATTCTGCGATCCCGGGACGCCGCCGGGATTGTAGGAACCGAAGTCGGATGCGTAATCGAGTGTCCAGCGCCCCGTCGAGTCAGGCCCTGAACCTCCACTCAGCACCGTATCGTTTCCGCGGTAATTCAGCATACCTGAGTCGAGCGTTGTTCCCACTGGGATCGGGTGATTCCTGGGTGCCGTGTTTCCCGCAGGCTGCAATACGTGGTTCGGTTGATCGTTGGGAAAGAGAGTGGTCTCCGCGGTGATGTGTGCGGAGGACAAGCCGGAAATGTTTGGATCGACCCCCTTTCGGCCGGACATTGTTGACCTCGCGGTCCACTACGTCAAGCGGCTTTCTGCACTACGGTACACTGCTTACCACCTTTGTCGGAGAAACGGGCATGTGGGAGAAGGAGCGGAAGGCGCGGCGGGTTCCGGCGGTTGAGCCTGTTTCTGGCAGCTTCACGAATGGCGGGATCCACGAGGTATCCGGGGTTACGCGCGATGTGAGTCCGGCGGGCGCGTTCTTCTATTGCGAGATCGCGCCCGAGGTTGGGAGCGAGATCGAGCTGGTGTTCAGTCTGCCGGCGGAATTGGTCAAAGATTCCGCCCAGGTGCTGTGCCGGGGGCGTGTCGTGCGCGTCGAGTCCGCCGGTGGCTGTTCCAAAGTCGGTGTTGCTGTAGAGTTTGAGACTATTGAACGGTTGCCGAGTTCTTGATCCCGCAGCGCCGTTTCTTCGTTCGTCCTCTTCGGCGGGTTTTCCAACAAGTTCTCGTCATATCGAAACCGCGCAGTTCGCGTATCCGCCGTCCCGAATTGGTGACGAGAAAAAGGACCGCCTGCAGTGCGCACTCGAGCGTGACGGAATTCAGCGCCTCAGCATTGGCGGTGCAAACAAGGCGCGGAGACAAGGGTCTTCGCGCCGTTCCGTCTAGCTTCTGACCTTTCTCTATTTTTTGTGCTCTTGACCTTCCCAGCGGCCACTCCAGCGTTCGGTGCCCCAGTTGCCGCTGCCCCAACTGCTGAACTGTGAACCGTCGACGGTGCTGCCTTCGCGATATTCGAACATGCGTTCCTCACCATTCGGCCCGCGAGCATAGATGCGGAGCGTCTTCACGTGTCCGGGGTCGGGATCCACGCCAAACGTGCTGTTGCCCATCCGGAACACACGGTCCTGACGCGCTATCTCCTTCAAACGATCAGTGACGTTGACGTGTCTGGCGTTGGTGCCGTACTGGGCGCTCAGAATGACGTACTGGCCGGAGTCTCGGGTTGTGGCCGCCCCGGTTGTAGCCGCGCCGCCTTCCCAGCGGCCACTCCAGCGTTCGGTGCCCCAGTTGCCGCTGCCCCAACTGCTGAACTGTGAACCGTCGACGGTGCTGCCTTCGCGATATTCGAACATGCGTTCC
>DATDMO010000388.1:0-9009 GCA_036518755.1 Candidatus Acidiferrales bacterium
GATTTGTAAGTCTCGATTCGGCTCACACCATATAACCATCGGGTTGAGAAGGACGCGGCAGACCGCGCCTCTCACCCGAGACGTTATACGGATCAACGTTCACCGCACTCAAACCGCCCCTGAGCCACGGCGTCTTGCAAACCATCTCACAGGAGAGCCTCACCATTGAGCGGACAGCTGTAACGGAGGGAACATGCCACTACACGGGGTTTCACACATCGGCCTTTCTACGCTCGATCTTGATACCACCAGAACTTTCTACGAAACTGTGCTCGGCTTCCGCCTCGTGACGATAGAGGAGATCGATCTCGAGGAAGGGGGATGTATCTGCCATGCATTCTTCGACTGCGGCGACGGCGAACTCATTGGCTTCATGGAGCCTCGCCGTATCCAAGCAGTGCCAGCGGAGTACGACACCGGCATTAACGGAGGCCTCGGCGTGCCCGACTGGTTTTACCATTTAGCCTTCGATGCCGGCTCGGTCGAAGAGTTGCACTCGAAACGTTCAGAGCTGATCGCCAAGGGTGTCAAGGTCACGCCGATCGTCGATCACGATTGGATTTTGTCAATCTACTTCAAGGATCCCAACGGTCTGTTACTCGAGTACGCCGCGCAGACTCGCACACCCGACAGCGCGGGCCGACGCATTACGGCTACGTTGCGCCGACCCTCCCGTATCACCGATTTCCGCAATTCCTAGTTGTCGGGCGCATATGAAAACGCGCTTGCGGTTGCAATTCTCTTGACGGTCGGACGTTGCTGCTGCTTAATCCCTGAATGCGATCGCAAGTCCAAGTGTTCCCGCCGGGGAGGAAATGCTGAAGTCCGGGAAGGTGGATGTTTTCGCCGCCAATAAGGCAAACCTGTTCGAGTTGTCGGACAAGTTGCCCGGGTCCCGGGTTCTTGATGGTCGAATTGGTATGGACGAAGTTGCCATAGCACTCCCGAAGGGCCGGGAGATCGCAATGGCCTATGTGCGAAAGTACATTGAGGACGCGAAATCCGAAGGACTAATCAACGCGGCGGTTCAAAGAGCGGGACTGCGCGGCTTGGCTGACAAGTGATATCGACAACGCTCTCTAACCCGCCGATGAACACGGACCCTCACCAGCGGCACTTCGTGCCGCCGGCTCGGGCCGGTTATCGGCAACGTTCGGCGGCCATTAAATGAAAATGCGGTCACTCGTCGCTCCAACGATATTTCTTCAGGTAGTCATTGTGCTCATCGGCATTTGCGCTCTCGCTCTCATGCTTTTGGAACCTCACATCGAAGGCAGAAACGCGCACGCCACGCTCTTTGAAATCTATTTCAAAGATCCTTTTTTGGCGTATGCGTATTTAGCGTCCATTCCATTCTTCGTCGCGCTCTACCAGGCATTCAAGGTATTGGGATACATCAGACTGAATAAGGCATTCTCGCAGGCGACCATGAAATCTCTGCGGACTATAAAATTTTGTGCGTTAGGCATTATCGGTTTTGTTGCGCTAGGAGAGCTTTTCATTATGTTGGGCAATAGTGATGATCGTGCAGGCGGGATTTTTATCGGCATCCTCATCGCCTTCGGCTCTGTCGTTAGCGCCACCGCGGCGGCGATGTTTGAACGGATTTTACAGAATGCCGTGGATATAAAATCCGAGAACGACTTAACGCTGTAACGAGAAAACAATCGAGTAGCTCATAAAATGAGGGCCACCGAACCACTGGATTGTGCGGTTAGCGGCCCGGTGAGGAATATCTTGATAGCCGCCGCACATCCCTGGCGTTCGGCCAACAGGTGTTTGGAGGTGGAGCATGAAGGCGATCTGTCTGCGCGCCCATGGTGGACCCGAGGCTTTCGCATATAAGGAGGCACCGCAGCCTCGTCCCGGGGAAGGCGAGGTGCTCGTGCGGGTCCACGCCGCTGGCGTCATCCACACGGAACTCTCCTGGGTTCCGACCTGGACCACACGGACGGGAGAGCCGCGCCCGTTGCCGGTCATCCCCGGACACGAATTCTCTGGCGAGATCGCCACCTTGGGGACCGGGGTCAGGGACGTGAGCGTGGGGGACCTGGTCTACGGGCTCAATGACTGGTACCGTGACGGCGCCCAAGCCGAATACTGCGTGGCGCGCGTCGCCGATTTCGCCCACAAGCCGGCTGGCGTCGATCACGTTCACGCAGCCGCCACACCGATATCCGCTCTGACGGCATGGCAGGGGTTGGTCGAACGTGCCGGTCTAGCTGCGGGCCAGCGGGTGCTGATCCACGGCGCGGCCGGGGGCGTCGGCACCTTTGCCGTGCAGCTCGCCCGGTGGCGCGGCGCGCGGGTGACAGGCACCGCTTCGGCAGCCAACCTTGACTTCGTGCGCAGCCTCGGGGCCGACGAGGTGATCGACTACCGGGCCGAGCGGTTCGAGGACGTGGTCCGGGACGTGGACGTGGTCTTCGACACGGTCGGCGGGGAGACGCTGGAGCGGTCCTGGGGCGTGCTCAAGCCCGACGGCAGGCTGGTCACCGTCGCCGCTTCAGGCGAACGGACAACCGACGAGCGCATCCGTGCCGCGTACTTTATCGTGGAGCCGAGTCGGACGCAGCTGGCGGAGATCGCCCGGTTGATCGATGGGGGTGCGCTCCGCCCGGTCGTTGGCGCCGTGTTCCCGCTCGCCGAGGCGCGGCAGGCGTATCAGCACAAGCCTGGCCACGGTAAGGTGGTTCTACGCGTGGTTGACGGTGGGGGTGAAACGTAGTCCGGCGATGGTCGAGTCACCATGGACAGGTCGAACCAGTCGTTGCAGCAGACGGGCCGGCATGCCGGCGTTTCGTAGATGACGCCTCTCCAGCCGCCCCCGCTGCTGAACTTGGTCGTTAGGCGCTCAAGTTGCTCTGATCAAATGTGCCGATAGTAAAAAGCCTAAGAAACAAAAATTCCCAATAGATTTTTTTGTTTTGAGATTTGTTTTTCGCCACGAACGCTCCGATTCCTTTCTCTACGCAGTTTCAATGAGCTCGTTCTGAAAACTGCAGTCGGTTGTTTCTCTGTCTTATGTCCTCCTACGTGCCACTCTGGTGTAAAAGTAATTTTTCCTTTCTCGAAGGCGCGAGCCATCCGGACGAGCTGGTGGACGAGGCCTCTCGTTTCGGACTGCCGGCTTTGGCATTGACCGATCGCGACGGTGTTTACGGCGTCGTGCGTGCGCACGTCAAAGCCCGCGAAGTAGGTCTGAAAACCATCATCGGTTCGGAGGTGACCATCGACGATGGCTCGACGATTGTGCTCTTGGCGCAGGATCGCGGCGGCTATGCGAACCTCTGCCGGTTGATCAGCAAAGGCCGGTTACGTTCGGAAAAAGGCGAGAGCTCTGTCAAATGGAATGAAGTGTGCACGCACGCGCCAGGATTGATTGCGCTGTGGGGTGGCGGCGAATTTGGAGACCTGGATTCCGGGCCGCGCCGGAATGACGCAAAGGGCCGGCCTGTTCAAGAGGATCGGAGCCTATCGGGAGGTGGCGTTAACTCGGATCAGGTTGTGGGCAAGCTCCGCGATGCCTTCGGCGATCGGCTTTATATTATGCTGGCGCGGCACCGCCGCGAAGAAGAAGTCGTTCACGAATCGGAATTGCGCGAGCGGGCGCGGCGCTTCGGTGTCCCATGGGTTGCTGCCAATGAAGTGCTTTACCACACACCGGCGCGGCGCCGGCTCCAAGATGTGTTGACGGCGATTCGCCACGGCATTCCGGTCGCGTCTTGCGGCCGGCGATTGAAGCCCAATGCGGAATACGCATTGAAGCCGCCTTATGCTTTCGCAAAGCTCTTCGCTGACGATCCCGCGGCGGTAGCGCGCACCCTCGAAATTGCCGAGCGGTGCAGTTTTTCGCTCAGCGAAATCCGTTATCGGTATCCGTCGGAGCAGTTGCCCGACGGAACGACATCTGCGGAGTGGTTGCGGCAGCAGACGTTCAACGGGGCGCGCTGGCGTTTTAACGGGGAGATTCCGAACGAGATTGTCACGCAAGTTGAAAAGGAGCTGGAGATCATCGAGGCGCTCGATTATCCCGGTTACTTTCTCACCATGTGGGAGATCGTCGAGTTTTGCCGCGCTCACGACATTCTTTGCCAGGGACGCGGATCGGCGGCGAATTCCGTCGTTTGCTACTGCCTCGGCATTACCGCCGTCGATCCGAAAACTATCGGCTTACTGTTCGAGCGCTTTATTTCCAAAGAACGCGCCGAGCCGCCCGATATCGATCTCGATATCGAACACGACCGGCGCGAAGAAGTGATTCAATACGTTTACCAAAAATATGGCCGTGAACGCGCCGCCATGGTCGCCAACGTGGTGCGCTATCGCTCGCGCTCGGCGCTGCGTGACGTCGGTAAGGCTCTGGGGCTTTCTGAAACCGCTCTCGATCGAGCGGCCAAGTTTCTTTCGTCCTATGAACCGGTGCGCTCCGAGGCGCTGGCGCAGATGGGCATCCATTCGGCGGCAGGCTTGCACGAGCATTTGATCGAGCTGGCGAACGAAATCCTGGATTTTCCGCGCCATCTTTCAATCCATCCGGGCGGTTTTCTGCTCGGCCACGAACCGGTGCATGATCTCGTGCCGATCGAGAATGCTACCATGCCGGAGCGCACGGTGATCCAGTGGGACAAGGTCGATATCGAAGACCTCGGACTCTTCAAAGTCGATCTGCTGGGTCTCGGCGGTCTTACCCAGCTCGATCTCTGCTTCAAGCTTCTGCGCGAGCATCGCGGCGTCGAATACTCGATGGCAACGATCCCAAAAGGTGATCAGGCGACATTCGATATGATCTGCAAGAGCGACACCATCGGCGTGTTTCAAATCGAGAGCCGCGCGCAAATGGCGATGCTGCCGCGGCTCAAACCGAAAAACTTTTACGATCTGGTGATCGAGATCAGCATCGTTCGGCCCGGACCGATCACCGGCGGCATGGTGCATCCTTATCTGCGCCGGCGTCAGGGCAAAGAAGATGTGGATTATCCTCACGATCTGTTGCGGCCGGTTCTCGAAAGAACCCTCGGCGTACCGCTGTTCCAGGAACAAGTCATGCGGCTCGCGATGGTGGTGGCGGATTATACGCCTGGAGAAGCCGATCAGCTGCGCCGGGACATGGCGGCCTGGCATCGTACCGGAAGAATGGAACGTCACCGCGAGCGGCTCATCACGCGCATGCAGGCAAAGGGCATTGCCGCTGAATTCGCCGAGCGCGCCTTCGAGCAGATTCGCGGCTTCGGTGAATACGGTTTCCCCGAAAGCCATGCGGCGAGCTTTGCGCTGATCGCCTACGCGACGGCCTGGCTCAAATGCCATTATCCGGCGGAATTCACCTGCGCGCTGCTCAACGCTCAGCCGATGGGATTTTACATGCCGGCGACGATCGTCGAAGACGCGAAACGGCACAAAATCGTGGTCCGCTCACTCGATGCCCAAGTCAGCGAGTGGGATTGCACACTGGAACTCTGCGCAGAAAGCAACGGCGGCTTCGCCGTGCGCATGGGACTCCGATATGTGAAGGGGCTCGGCGAAAAGGAAGGAAAAAGTATCGTCGAAGCACGTCGCAGCGCGCAGTTCCGCTCGCTACAGGATTTCGTGCGGCGCACGCACCTGGATGAAGGATCGCTCAGCGGGCTTGCCGAAGCGGGAGCCTTCGACGGTCTCAATCTCGATCGCCGTACGGCGCTGTGGGACGTCCGGCGCTTCGCGCGCACGGAGAAAGAATCTTTATCGTTACCCGCGCGGGAGCCAAAACCCGGATTTGTGCCTTTGACGGATTCCGAGGAAGTGAGTTGGGATTATCGCCGCACCTCGCACAGCGCGCGGCGTCATCCGCTCAAGCCGATGCGGGCGACCTTGGTGCGCCACAACTTGCCGGATGCGCGCACCGTGGCCTCGATGAAAAACCGCGCCAGAATTCGTTACGCCGGCCTGGTGATTTGCCGGCAACGACCGGGTACTGCAGGCGGGGTCGTGTTCATGACCTTGGAGGACGAAACCGGTTTCGTCAACGTGGTTGTATGGGAAAGCGTCTTTCAGCGCTATTCAGTCTTGGCGAAGACCGCAAGCTTCCTCGGCATTACCGGCACGCTGCAGGTCGAAGACGGCATCGTTCACCTGGTCGCGGAAGAATTGTGGGAGCCGAGGATTGCATTGAAGCCGGCGAGCGCCGGCGCACGGAATTTTCATTGAAGAACCACAAATCCACTTACCACGAAGGACACGAAGCGCACGAAGGGTTTGAATCATTCAAAAATCTGAAACTTCGCGCTCTTTGTGAGTTTGTGGTTCCAATCCGTCAGATCAGGCGACCGCTCGGCTGTCGGCTTTCTCGACCCGCGATTTCAACCGCGGGTAGAAACGCAGCGGGTTGTCCCAGAAGATCTTCCGCTTCAGATCGTCAGCGATATCTTTCCGATTGATCAGGTTTGGGATGTCCTGGCTGAAGTCGCGCTGATCGCGCTCGTGCGGGTAATCGGAAGCCCAGATCAGCGCGTTTTCATTCGCCACCTCTGAGGCGAGCGGTAGCGCAGATTCCTCGACTTCGACGGCGAAGAAAATATTTCCTTGCTTGACGTATTCGCTCGGCTTGAGCTTGCAGCGCGGCGAGTAGTGGCCTTTGCGCTCCTGTTCCTCGTCCATGCGGTCCATCATATAGGGCACCCAGCCAACGCCACACTCAATACAACCGAACTTGAAGTTCGGAAACAACTCGAACACCCCTTCGAACATCATCGCGACGAATTGACGGATTTGCGCAAACGGATGCTCGAGCGTGTGACCGATGGTGAAATTATTTACCATGTCCAAGCCGAGGGCCGGCATGCTGAGACCGCCATGGGTGGAAACCGGCACATCCAATCTCTGCGCCTCCTCCCATAACGGATAGAATTCCGGCCCGCTGTAAAGCCTTCCGGCCGGCGCTACCGCCGGCAATACCGCGCCGACCATCCCCAGCTCGTTGACCGCTCTGCGCAATTCCTTGACGGCTTCGGAGACATCCTGGATCGGCAGCAAAGCGACGCCGACCAGACGGGGGCTCGCCTTCATGAATTTATGATAAAGCCAATCGTTGTAGGCTCGCGCCATGCAGATTGCCCAATCCTTGTCCTGGATAGCGCCATGGGTAAGCCCTTGAGTGGGGTAGAGGACTGTAAGCTCAATTTTGTTTTTATCCAAAAACTCGAGCCAATGGCTCGCCTTAGGGCCGTCACCGCCACCGGCCCAGCCGCCCTTTTGCCGGAGCGAGCGGAGATAGCCGTCCATAGTCAGTCCCGGCCAGAAGGAATAGCTCTGATGCCATTCAAGATCTTTATAAGGCGCGCCGATGAATTCGCGCAGCTCACTGTCGAGTTCCATCACATGCCCGTCGGCGTCGATGATTCGATAGTCAGCCATAAAACCCTCCCGTTTCTGTCAGCCTACTTGGATCTCATTCTAAGGAGCGGAGCAACGGAATCTAGATCCTTTTATTTCGTTCAGAATGACGGAACAATTCTTGGCGAACCATGGGTTCTTGGGTTTGTCATTTTGAGGAGCACCGCGACGAGAAATCTTTCCTATCCGGAAGGATTTCTCCTTCGGTCGAAATGACGTCGAAGTACTTATGTATTACGCGTGTTTTCCGTGAACAGCTCCTCCACGGTCAACTTTCGCCCAAGCATGCCCTGCTGGTCGGCGAACCTGATCAAATTCTGCACGTCGTTGTAGTTTTCCTTAAACCCCTGGTAGAAGGGGTCCTTGCCGAAAAACTTTCTCTCCTCTTCTAGATACGAGCGGCCCCAGGCGAAGCTCAACCGGTGCGGTTGCTCCATAAATTCATTGTATGCGCGCCGCGAAGCTAACAGCGCTTCGTACAAGCTCGTCGCCACCCACGGATCGCGCTCGAGAATTTCTTTCTTGATCACCACCGGATGCATGATCGGGAAGATCTTGGTCCGCTGGTAATAGGCCTTCTCTTCGTTTTCGAAGTCCGGGAACAGCCGCTCGACGGTTCCTTCGCCACGTATCCATCTCTGCGGCAAATCGGGTTCAACTTCCGCATCCACTTTTCCCTCGACCAGCAAATCTTCCAGCTTGCATTTGCCTTCGACGAACTCGACTTTGATGCTCGCCGGCAATTTCGGGCCGACGGTCTCCTTGTTGATAATCACCCAGGTGACGTCCGTGACGCCGAGATCGTAGCTGTTCATCAGCATGCCCTTTGTGACGAGGGCCAAGGTGTTCTCATAACTGCGCAACCCGATTCGCCCGCCTTGCAGATCCGCGGGTTTCTTGATCCCCGATCCCGCGCGGATAAAGCAGAACTTGTGACCCCACATTCGGCGCGGGAAAAAGGGTATGGCTTGCAGCCAGTCCAAGTCCTGCCCGCGCGCGACCAGATACGAGGACATCGAAAACTCGCAGGCGTCATATTCGCCATGATGAAACATGCGCTCGTGGCGAATACCGCTTTCCACCGTGATCAGATTGAGGTCGATCCCTTCGGGTTGGATCTGCCCGTCGCGCAGCGGTTGCAGGTAATCGTATTTGTCGAAAGCGATGGTAAGTCTCAATTTAGCCATTGCGTATCCCTAACGATGGTTGATTATGAACCGATGATAAGAGTGTAAACGGTTCCTGTCAATGTGACCTGTGCTGTGAGTTCAATGAGCATGCGCCCAGTGTTCGCATCGAGAAAGATTCGTCGCTGCGCTCGAAATGACAATAATGGCTGGTACGCGTGAAATCTAGTTAAGTGCAGGATTGGGCCGAAGCGAAACTCATGCGGTTTCGAGCGATCTCCGATTGAACCGGATGGCTTTCGTACGAAGTCAAACGCATCTACAAGAAGGCGTAGAGTACCTCTGTAGACCTTCGTTCATGGTGTATGTTGGTTCAAGACAACGGGCTCGCGGCGAATCGCTCTCCGGGAGAATAACCGCCCGGTGCGTTGATCTCCAGCGCGAGCCGCAGTGCCTCGTCCACGGTTTTTAAAAATTCGAATCGGATACCCTGGCGCGCGCCCGCAGGAAT